>NZ_JBHURI010000090.1:0-15445 GCF_042673425.1 Agromyces sp. NPDC056965
GACAGGGTCCGGCGAGCCGCGGCATCCGCTGCACTATGAAGTTTCTGTTGCATTAGTGTGTGACGCACAGTATCGTGTGACTCATGAACCTCGATGAGACGACCGCCGGGCACCTGCAGGAGCTCCGTCGCGGCACCGTCGTGCTCGCCTGCCTCGTGCGACTACGCACGCCCGACTACGGCTACGCGCTGCTCGAGTCGCTGAACACGCTCGGCATCCTCGTCGACGCGAACACCCTGTACCCGCTGCTTCGGCGACTCGAGAAGCAGGGCCTGCTCACGAGCGAGTGGAACACCGACGAGGCCCGGCCCCGCAAGTTCTACCGCACGAGCACCACCGGCGAACAGCTCGCCGACGCACTCATGACCGATTGGCGACGCATCGACGACGCGCTCGCCGGACTCACGACCGGAGACGAATCATGACCGAGCTCACCGACCGCTACCTCTTCGCGGCCACGCGCACGCTCCCGGCGACGCAACGCGAGGAGCTCTCCCGCGATCTCGCCGAGCGCATCGCGGACACCATCGAGGCCCGCGTCGACTCGGGCGCCTCGACCCCCGAGACGGCCGAGCGCGACGCGCTCGTCGAGCTCGGTCACCCGGCAGCCCTCGCGGCGAGCTACAGCGACCGGCCGCTCGTGCTGATCGGGCCGAAGTACTTCCTCACCTGGAAGCGACTGCTGATCTTCCTCGAGTCGTTCATCCCGGCGATCGCGGCCGGCGCCTCCGCGCTCGGACTCGTGATCTCCGGCGGCGGCTGGGAGGTCATCGGCTCCGCGATCGGCATCGGCATCACCGTGGCCGTGCACCTGGCGTTCTGGGTGACGCTCGTGTTCGCCATGATCGAGCGCTACGACACGGGCACCGGCAAGGGAGTGGATGACACGCTCGGTTGGACTCCGGAGCAGCTCCCGCAACTGCCCGAGCTGCGTCGCCCGCATCGGCGCAGCGACCTCATCGCCAGCCTGGTCTGGCTCGCGATCGCCGCCGGGTTCCTCGTCTGGCAGCAGTTCGGCATCGTGTGGATCGGCGGCGAACGCTCGTCGGTGCCGCTGCTCGACCCCGCCCTGTGGTCGTTCTGGCTGCCGTACCTCTTCCTGCTCATCGCACTCGAAGCGGCGTTCGCCGTGTGGATCTACCGCCGCGACTGGAGCTGGGCGGCTGCGCTCGTCAACGTGGCACTGAACGCCGCTTTCGCGATTCCCGTCATCTGGCTCTTCGTGGAGGGGCGGCTGTTCAGCCCCGAGTTCCTCGCCCTGATCGAGCCGCACCTCGACGCCGATGCCGAGTGGGTGCTGTCGGTGCTGTTCGTCGCCGCTGTCATCGGCGTGAGCGCGTGGGACGCGATCGACGGCCTCATCAAGGCCGCGCGCGGCGGCGGCCGCGGCACGCTCGACTTCCCGGGCAACCGCAGCCCGCGGAGCGGACGGGCCTGACCCCGGCGGCGGTCGGCACGGAACGGCGAGCGGGGCGGATGCCGCGGCATCCGCCCCTCTGCCGTCTCGGCCTTCGGGCGGCGGGTGAAACCGGTGCCCTACTTCGGCTGCATGCGGATCGCGCCGTCGAGGCGGATCGTCTCGCCGTTCAGGAGCGGGTTCTCGACGATGTGCCGCACGAGCGCCGCGTACTCGGCGGGCGTGCCCATGCGCGACGGGTGCGGGATCTGCTCCTCGAGCGCGGCCTGCACCTCGGGCGGCATGCCCGCCATCATCGGCGTCTGCATGATGCCGGGCGCGATCGTGACGACCCGCACGAGCAGCTTCGAGAGGTCGCGGGCGAGCGGCAGGGTCATCGCCGCGACACCGCCCTTCGACGCCGAGTAGGCCGCCTGTCCGACCTGCCCGTCGAACGCCGCGACCGAGGCGGTGTTCACGATGACGCCGCGTTCGGCGGTCTCGGGCACGCCGGGCAGCGACTGCGCCGTGACGGGCTCGTTCGCCGCCATCGCCGCTGCCGCGAGCCGAGCGACGTTGAACGTGCCGATGAGGTTGATGCGGATGGTGCGTTCGAACGCGTCGAGCGCGAGCGGGCCGTCGCGACCGACCGTGCGCCCGGCGGTGGCGATGCCCGCACAGCTCACGGCGACCCGAAGCGGTGCGCGTTCCTGCACGAGGTCGATCGCCGACTGCACGGATGCCTCGTCGGTGACGTCCGCCGGCGCGAATCGAACGCGCTCGCCGAGCTCGCTCGCGGTCTGCTCGCCGGGCGAGCCGGGAAGGTCGACGATGACGACCTCGGCGCCCGCGGCGGCGAGCACGGCGGCCGTGCCGCGCCCGAGCCCCGAGGCACCGCCCGTGACGATCGCGCCTGTTCCGTTCAGTTGCATGTGGTGCGTCCCTTCGGGGTGGTTCCGAGTCTGGTCAGGAGGGGTCGGCGTGTCAGATCCGTTCGATGATCGTGGCGTTGGCCATGCCGCCGCCCTCGCACATCGTCTGCAGCCCGTAGCGTCCGCCGGTGGCCTCGAGCTGGTTCACGAGCGTCGTGAGCAGTCGCGTGCCCGATGAGCCGAGCGCATGCCCGAGGGCGATGGCGCCGCCGCGGGGGTTGAGCTTCGCGGCATCCGCCCCGGTCTCGGCGAGCCACGCGAGCGGCACCGACGCGAAGGCCTCGTTGACCTCGTAGGCGTCGATGTCGTCGTGCGTGAGCCCGGAGCGGGCGAGCACCTTCTCGGTCGCGGGGATCACGCCGGTCAGCATGTAGAGCGGGTCGCTGCCGACGACCGAGAACGAACGGAACCGCGCCCGCGGCGTGAGGCCGAGCTGGTCGGCGCGCTCGGCGCTCATGATGAGGGCGGCGGAGGCGCCGTCGGTCAGCGGAGAGGAGTTGCCGGGCGTGATGCGCCAGTCGAGCTCCGGGAAGCGCCCCGCGAGGTCGTCGGTGCGGAAGGCCGCGTTCAAGCCGCCGAGCGACTCCGCGGAGGTGCCGGGGCGGACGGTCTCGTCGGTCAACGAGTCGATGCCGGGCACGGGCACGACCTCGCTCGCGAAGGAGCCCGCCTCCTGGGCGGCGGCGGCGAGCTCGTGCGAACGCGCCGCGTAGGCGTCGAGCTCGTCGCGCTCGAAGCCCCACTTGGCCGCGATCAGCTCGGCCGAGACGCCCTGGTTCACGAGCCCGTCGGGGTAGCGCGAGCGGATGCGCGAGCCGTAGGGATCGGCGCCCGCCGCGCTCGAGCCGAGCCGCACGCGACTCATCGACTCGACGCCGCACGCGATGACGATGTCGGCCTGCCCGGCGAGCACGGCCTGCGCCGCGAACGTCGCCGCCTGCTGGCTCGAACCGCACTGCCGGTCGATCGTCGTGCCGGGCACGTGCTCGGGGAAGCCGGCCGCGAGCACGGCGTTGCGCGTGATGTTGTAGCTCTGCTCGCCGATCTGGCTGACGCAGCCACCGATGACGTCGTCGATCAGCGCCGGGTCGAGGTCGCTGCGGTTGACGAGGGTGTCGAGCACCCCCGCGAGGAGGTCGACGGGGTGGATGCCGGAGAGGAGTCCCCCGGGTTTGCCGCGCCCCACGGGCGTGCGGACGACGTCGACGATGACGGCTTCTCTGCTCATGACTCCACCCTACGGCCAACCGAGCGCTCGCTTGGGAGCAGAATGAAGGATGCCCGGTGCGCGGGCGTGCGCACGGGGCATCCGTCGCCCGTCAGTACCCGAGCCGGTCGAGCACCTCGGATGCGACCGCGACGGCCGACGACTCCGAGGCGTCGTCGCTGCCGCTCGCGTCGCGCCACGCCTCCTCGATCCGGACGATGCGCGACCGCAGCACCGCGGCATCCGGTTCGGAGCCGGTCTCGGCCGCGTCGGCGAGCCACGACGCCCATGCCTCCCAGCGAGGCAGGTAGAGATCGCGCACGAGGCCGGACCAGTGCCGCCCCGAGTAGTCGTGCAGTCCGCTCGACTGGTGGCCCCAGACCGAGACGAGGCTGCGGGCGTCGCGTTCCATCACCGCGGCCTCCGCGTCCGTGTCGGCCCAGGCGCGCGCGGCGGCGATCCAGGTCGACGCGCGGGACTCGCGCCGGGTGGCGGCCAACCCGTCGAGGGCGAGGAGTGCGGAGCGCAGGTCGTCGGCGCGTTCGCGGACGCCGCCGGCATCCTGGCGGCCGAACGCCGAGAGGATGCCGCGGATGTGCTCGCGCGAACGCTGGGCGAGCACGTGCCCGGTGAGTTCGGCGAGGTCGTGTTCGAGCGCGTCGGGCGACGGCGAGACATCCGCCAGCTCGAGCAGGAGGCGGGCGGCGCGAGCGATGACCGGCAGATCGGCCGACACCGCCGGGTCGTTCTCGGCGTCGATGTTCGCCGACATGCGCGACGGCTCGCTCGGCAGCGCCTCGCCGGCGAGACGCTGGGCGGCGAACGGCGCGTCCGCGCTCCACGGGCGCGCGAACACGGGCGAGGGGATCGAACGCGTGCGTCCGGGTGCGTACAGGGTGGTCGCGAGCAGGCGCCATGCCTGCCGGGCCCGTTCGTCGTCGATGCCGTAGCGCTGCACCGCGAACGCGTCGAGCCAGTCGTCGACCTCGACGCCGCCCCAGACGAGGTCGGCGGCCAGCTCGTAGAACACGGTGTTGTTCTCGATCGCCTCGGGTGCCAGGCCGACGCCCTCGAGCCGGTCGGGCCGGTCGACGGCGAGCTCCGCCATGTCCCGGGCGAGTCCCGTGAGATCGCCGAACAGCGCGAAGCGACCGCCGAAGTTGTGGATGGCCGTCCAGATCCACCGCCGACCGTGCATGCCGCCGCGCCACATCGGCGCGTGCTCTCCCCAGAGGTCGATGAGCAGCAGGCGCTCGTGCGGCACCTCGGAGAGGTACGCGCCGACGCGCTCCGGAGTCCAGAAGTCGCGGTGGTAGTGGAACGGCCAGCCCTGCAGCAGCCACGTCGCATCGGGGTGCACCGCGCTGAGTGCCCGGTGGATGCCTCGACCGGCGGCGGCGAGCGCCGCCTCGTCTCCCGACGGCGGCAGGGATTCGATGTAGGGGTCGACCGCGATCACGGGCCGTGGCCCCGGATCGCCGAGGAGTTCGCGCTGCACCTCGAGGAAGACGCGCACGAACTCCGCGTACTCGGGCGACGAGGGGTCGAACATCGGCGTGCGCCACCCCTGCCACTCGATCTCGGGTGCGCCGTCGCCCGCGAGCGCCCCGGGCACATGGCCACCCGTCACCGGCAGCACGGGCGTCATCCCGAGTTCCCGCGCACGGGTCAGGATGCGGCGTGCGAGTCCGACCCGGCGCTCCGGCCAGCTGTCGGGCAGCGGTCCGCCGAAGTCGTGCATCCCGCCCACCGACATCCACGGGGTGTGCGCGGCGCTGCCCACCCACGAACGCGCCGCAGCCCTGGAGACTCCCGACCTCGTCAAGGTCTCCTCGAGCACGACCTCGTACGCGGTCAGCACGAACGGATGCGTGATGCCGTGCAGCGCCATCCAGTCGAGTTCGCGCTCCCACCGGTCCCAGTCCCAGAACGGAGTGGAATACGCATGGGTGACCATGTTGAGGTGGTACCGGATCGCGAACGGCGTGCGGATCGACGTCGGCGGAGCGTCGGGCCAGCCGGCCGGCACAGGGCCCAGTCGCGGTGATTCCCAGGTGATGCGCCGCCCGTTGCGCTGCAGGTATCGCGAGAGCGCGCTCGCGGCCGCCACGGGATCGGTTCCGCGCAGGGTGAGCACGCCGCCGGCTGCGGAGTACTCGCCGATCGCGGCGTCCGCCGTGCCGCCGGTGATCCGGACGACCTGCAGCCGCGCGGCATCGCCACCGATTCGAGCGACGATGCCGCGCACCGTCTCGGCGAACCCGTCGACGTCGTTCATCCCGACCACGGCCCGGCCGACCTCACGCCGCCGACTCCTGCGTCAGGCCGAGCCCGCTCACCCAGTCGGCGAACTCGATGCGCGATCCGCTCAAGCGGGATTCCTCGGCCGCGAAGGCCATGAGGTGGCTGTCGAGCGCCGTGTCGAACGACAGCTGCCCCGAGCCCACCGTGCCGCGCCCGAGGGCGGCCACGAACTCGGCCATGAGCCCGGCATCGCCGCCGGCGTGACCGGCGTGGTCGCCGAGATCGGCGTTCGGCATCGCGACGGTCACGGTGTGGCGCGAGTGGCCCATCGGCTTCATCGCGGTGACGTCGTGACGCTCGAGCGGCAGCCCCGCGGGCAACGAGGCGCCCGGCGAGAAGAGGTCGATGACGAGCTCCCCGCTCTCCATGTGCCCCGTCAGCTGCCCGGCCGACCCCGTGATGGCGACGACCCGGGTGTTCTCGGCGGTGAACGCCGAGGCGGTCAGCGTCGCCGTGAGGCCGTCGGGGAACTGCATGGTCGTCTGCTGGTGATCGGCCACGTCGTTGTCGCTGCGGAACACGCACCGACCGTAGTCGCCCGAGCGCAGCGCCTGGAGCCGCCCGGCGACCGAGGTGTCGTCTCCGAGCAGGTGGACCGGGTGCCCGTGCACGTCGGCCAGCGCCTCGACGTAGTACCTCGGGGCGAAGAACGGGCACGTCTCGGCGACGGGGCATCCGTCGACGCAGAACGCGGGTGCGCCGACCGGCGCGTTCTCGGGGCGGAACCACGAGAGTCCGCCGATGCTGTAGAGCGTCTCGGGCGAGTTGCCGGCGATCCATCGGATGAGGTCGAGGTCGTGGGACGTCTTGGCCAGCACCATCGCACTCGAGGTGGCGGTGTTGCGCCAGTTGCCGCGCACATAGGAGTGCGCGAAGTGCCAGAAGCCGATGTTCTCGCGAACCTCGATCGTCATGAGACGGCCGATGGTCCCCGCGTCGACGACCTGCTTGATGGAGCGCCAGAAGGGCGTGAACCGGAGGACGTGCCCGATCGCGAGTCGTGCCGACACCCTGCCGGCGTGGATCGCGAGGCGCTCCAGCTCGGCGAGCGTCGGAGCCGCCGGCTTCTCGAGCAGGAACGGCACACCGGCATCCGCGACGGCGATCGCGACGTCGACGTGCATCGCATCGGGGACGGCGATGACGACGCCGTCGGCCGCGAGCGCGCCGAGATCGGCGATGACCTCGCTCCAGTCGCCGTACTCCGCCGCACCGCCCGCGTCGGCGGCGAGTGCGGCACGGCGACCCTCGTCGATGTCGGCGACGGCGACGATCCGCGCCTCATCGGGGTGGTCGATCGCCCACCGGCCGTAGGCGTCGCGACCGCGACCGCCTGCGCCGATGATGACGATCCGCTGAGGTCTGGTACTCATTTCTCCGCTCCAGAGGTCAAGCCGTCGACGAGGTATCGCTGCGCGACGAAGAACAGGATCACGACCGGCACGGTGACGGCGATGGATCCCGCCAGCAGCACCGGAACGGGCACGTTGAAGTCGGCGAGCTGCGAGATGCCGAGCGGCGCCGTCCACAGCGCCCGGTCCTGCACGAGGAAGAGCAGCGCGTAGAAGTACTCGTTCCAGGCGATCATGAAGACGTAGATCGCGGTGGCGACGACGCCGGGGAGGGCGATCGGCAGCACGACGCTCCGCAGCATCTGCGGCAGTGAGGCCCCGTCGATCGTCGCGGCCTCCTCGACGCTCTCGGGCAGGGCGAGGAAGTAGTTGCGCATCATGTAGATCGAGACCGGGACGGTCGTCGCAACGTAGACGAAGAACAGTCCGACGAGCGACCCCGTGAGTCCGGCCTTCGCCAGCAGCACGAACAGCGGCACCGACAGCACGATGCCCGGGAAGAGGTAGATGCCGAGGATGATCGCGTTGACGGTTGCACGTCCGCGGTATCGCAGGCGCGCGGCAGCGTAGGCCCCGAGTATCGACACGATGATCGAGAGGAGCACGGTGAAGACGGCGACGATGAGCGAGTTCAGCACGAACCGCCCGAGGCCGAAGCCGCCCTGCGACTGGTCGAGCATCGCCGTCGAGTAGGCCGAGAAGTCGAGCTCGTCGAAGGCCGGCAGCAGGTCGAGCGGCGCCTGGACGATGGCCGAGTACGGCCGCAGCGACAGCAGGAACCCGTAGATGACCGGCCCGATCGAGATCACGAGCGCGATCACGATGAGGATGGCGCGGCCGATGCGTGCCGCCGGCCTCGGGGCGAGGGGTGAGCGTGAGCGACTCATTCGACGTCCACCTTCCTGCGCGAGAGCGCGACGTACACGGCGAGCAGCGCGATCAGCACCACGGACATGAGCAGGCCGTACGCTGCCGCGCTTCCGATGTCGGCTCGCGTGACGAGCTCGGTGTAGACCTTGAGCGCCATGACCTGCGTGCCGCCCGCGCCTTCGGTGAGCAGGTAGATCTCGCTGAAGCTCTGGAAGGTCCAGATGAAGCGCAGCAGGCAGAGCAGCAGGATGACGCCCTTCAACTGCGGCAGGACGATCCGCGTGATGATCTGGAAGCCGTTCGCGCCGTCGAGCGCCGCGGCCTCCTCGATGCCGGGCGCCACGCCCTGCAGGCGAGCGGTGATGAACAGGAACGAGAGGGGCGCCGACGTCCAGATCTCGAAGAGCACGACGACGAGCAGCGACAGCGGCACCTCGATGCCGAAGACCTCGTAGCGCGAGGTGTTGAGGAACCCGATCGCGGTCTCCCAGCCGAGGAACTCGCGGCCGAAGGAGTTGACGAGCCCGTACTGCGGGTTGAGCATCGTCTGCCAGATCGTCGCCGCGGCGATGAGCGGGAGCACGTACGGCACGAGCAGCAGGGCCCGGACGATCCCGCGGCCGCGGAACGGCCGGCGCAGTGCGAGTGCGAGCACGAGTCCGACGCCCACCGACCCGACCATGGTGAGGGTCGAGTACAGCAGCGTCGTGCCGAGGGCGTTCCAGAACGACGGGTTGCGCAGGGCCCTGGTGAAGTTGTCGAGCGTCCAGTCGATGGGCTGGCTGCCGAGCAACGGGATGTCGACGAGTCGGATCTCGCTGAAGGCGAAGACGACGACGAGGATCATCGGGAGGATCGATGCGAACAGCACGACGACGAGCGTCGGCGCGGTGAGGATGAGTCCGTTCCGGTTCTCCCGCCGGGGGCGGCTGAGCTGCCGCCCCCGGTTGGGCCGATCGGTTGCGGTGCTGGTCACAGGCCTGCCTGGACCTCCTCGACGGCCGCCCGCATCGCGGCGGTCACGTCGGCCGCGGAAGTGCCCGTGTACAGCTGGTCGATCTGCCCGGCGAGCACGCCCTGGCTCGCGACGAGCCCGGCGAGCGTGGCGTCGTCGGTGCCCATGCCCCACTGGTAGACGGCGTTGATGCCGCTCTCGATACCGGAGACGAACTCCTCGCCGTAGATCTCGACGGAGGTCTTCTCGTGCGCCGGGCCGATGCCGAGGTCGCCCCAGGCCGCGATGAACTCGGTCGGGTCGTCGGCGGTGCCGTTCCGCAGCGGGATACGACCCTCGGTGGCGACGGCGAGCGTGTCGACGTACCCCGTGCTCATCACGTACTCGATGTACTGCTGCGCGGCCTCGACGTTCGCCCCGGTCGGGATGCCGTAGCTGAGGATGGCGCCGTACTGCGCGGGGTGCTCCTCATCGACCACCGTGATGAACTGCGTGTTGTCGGCGAGGAACGTCGGGCTGTCGGCGCATTCGGCGCACGTGGCCGGCGTGGCCTCGTCGAGTCCTGCGAGTTCATCGAGGATGTGCGTCGAGAAGAGCAGCATCGCCGCGTCGCCGTTCATGTAGGCGGCCCGGGCGCTCGTCACATCGAAGTCGCCGGCGACCGAGGAATTGCGGAGCTCGAGGAACTGCTCGGCGGCATCGGTGCACGCGTCGGAGTCGATCGCGACCTCGCCGTCGACCACGAGGTCGCAGCCCGCGCTCTGGAAGATGGACTGGATGCCCTCGGTCGCCGATGCCGTGCCGGCCTGGGTGCCGAGCGCGAGGCCCGTGATGCCGAGCTCGGCCTTGATCGTCGTCGCGGCGTCCGCGAGCTCGGCGACGCTCGAGGGCACCTCGACGCCCGCCTTCTCGAGCAGGTCGGCGCGATAGGCGATGACGTGGGTCCAGCCGTCGCTCGGCACCGCCGAGATCTGGCCGTCGAGGGTGATCGCCTCGATCGCGTGCTCGTTGAACGTCTCCTGGCCGAGGGTGTCGACGACCGCCGCTGCCGCTGCGGTGTCGAGGAGGCCCTGCGAGTTCCACGCGCCCGTCTGCGTCGAGGCGTGCAGGATCACGTCGGGCACGTCGCCCGACGCCGCCCCGGTGACGAGGGCCTGGTCCTGGTCGGCGCCCGCCATCGGGACCACCTCGACCTCGATGCCGGTCTCCTCGGTGAAGGCGGCCGCGATCTCCTCCTGTGCCGCGAGCCGCTCCGGCGTGGTCTGCGGCGTCCAGAACGTCACTGTCTGGTCGGCGACCGGCTCGGATTCGCTCGAACACCCGGCGAACAGGGCGAGTGCGGCCACGGCCGCGATGGATGCCGCGATGCGCGGCTTGAACGTGGGGGTCATGTGCGTCACTCCTCGTGTCGTGGCGCGAAGCGCCGTTGCTGTCGTGCGAGGGCGGGCCTGCCGCCTCCGCGCGGGTACGCCGATCCTGTCTGGTATTGAGGGTGATCGACGACATTTGCGAGTAGGTTGCAAGAAAGCAACCTCAATGACCATACTCATGAATCGAAGGGGCATCCGTGGATGATCTCGACCGCCGCATCATCGGCGCCTTGATGGCCAATCCGCGTGCGAGCAATGCGCAGATCAGCGAAGTCGTGTTCACCTCGGAGGCGACCGTCTCGCGTCGGGTGTCGCGACTCCTCGGCGACGGCACGGTGCGAGTGATCGGCGTGCTCGACGGCGAGGCGACCCGGCGCACGCGCTCGCTGTTCGTCCGGCTCCGCTGCCGACCGGGCGAGGCGCATCGTTCGGCCGAACGACTCGCGGCATGGCCAGAGTGCGGATCGGTGAAGCTGCTGACCGGCAGCGTCGACTGCATCGCCGAGATCAGCTACACGACCAACGAGCACCTGCTGGCGATCACGCTCGAACAGCTGCCGGCCCTCGACGGCGTGCTCGCCGTGTGGAGCAACCAGGTGATCCGGCGCTTCGCGACGCCGCACAGCTGGCTTCCCGAGCTGCTCGCCGACGAACTGGTCGAGCAGTTGCGCAGCCAGCGACTCGACCCTTGGCACGACCCGTTGCCGAGCCGGCCCGCGGCGACCGACGCACTCGATGATCGGATCGCCGAATCGCTCGCGCGCGACGGCCGGCTCGGCTGGCAGCGCCTCGCCGAGCTCTGCGGCGCGAATCCCGTCACCGTCCGGCGCCGCACCGAGGCGATGATGACGTCGGGCGCGCTGCGCATGCGAACGGTCGTCGAGCCCGAGCGGATCGGCCTGCCCGTGAACGCCTTCGTGTCGCTGAACGTGAATCCGACCCAGCTCGGGCGCGCCGGCGAACTGCTCGCCGCGCACCCGTCGGTGCTGATGATCGCGGCGACGACGGGCGACCGGAACCTGTGCGGCGAGATCGCCCTCGCTTCCGATGCTGAGCTCTACGAGTTCATCTCGGAGACGATCGGCGGCCTTCCCGGACTCCAGCACGCGGATGTCGCGGTCGCACTGCAGTCCCTCAAGCGTGCCGGTCTCACCCGGCCGCGTGTCCCGGCCGAGCTCGCGATCACACCGTGAGCCCCCGGAGCACGCCGTCCTGCGCGCCGACGATCAGCTGCCGCCCGACGAGGACCGGGGTGGAGAAGGTGTTGGCCGTGAAGAGCTGACGATCCACCGTCACCGCCCCGCTCGACGGATCGATCGAGACCAGGCGTCCGCCCGTGCCGATCAGCCAGACCGCTCCGCTCCGCTCGTCGCGCACCGGTCCGGCGTTGAGGGCGCGAGGCACCGCCTGCGTGCTCCACCGCCTCGCACCGGTGGCGGGGTCGATGGCGTCGACGACGCCCCACTCCGTGGTGAGCAGCACGCTTCCGTCGTCGAGCGCGAGGCCGGGTGCGAAGATGTAGCTCCCGTCGATCCGCCAGAGCTCTGCTCCGGTCGCGGGATCCACGGCGATGGCATTGGCGACGGTGCTGAAGAGCACGGCCCCCGTCGGGAGGATCTCGACCCAGTCGTCCCAGGGCCCGTAGATCAGCTGCCGGTACGTGTCGGGCCTCGTGTTCGTGAGCACCGACCAGAGCTGCGCCCCCGTGGCCAGGTCGTAGGCGTACCCGCGCCCGTCGCCGGCGCCGATGAAGACGCGTCGACCGTCGGAGGCCGCCCGCCCCGCTGAGAGTCGCGGCACCTCGGCGTCCCACAGCACGGCTCCCGAGCGGTCGAGGCAGAAGACCCGATCGCCCGCCGTCACGACGATCCGGTCGGCTCCCCCGACGTCGAAGACCGCCGGCGTCGACATCACCGGACGCCCGAGATCCGCCGTCCAGCGGGTCCGGCCGTTCGCGGCATCGAGCGCGGTGAGCAGGTGGTCGCTCCCGGGCACGACGACGAGCGTGCCGTCGGTCGAGAATGCCGCCCCGCGGTGCGCGGCGCCGATGCTGCGCTCCCACAGCTGATGGCGTGCCGCGCCCGTGATCCGCAGCGCCGTCACCCGGCCCGAGGTCGAGGCGGCGACGACCGTCGTTCCGAATGCGGCGAGTGCGCCCTGGACCTGCCCGCCGAGCTGCTGCTCCCACTTCGGCTTCGCCTGCGATCGGCCATGGCGCTCGACCGTGACGGTCTCGTGCCAGAACGCCCCGGCCTCGTCGACCGCGCGGAACCGGACCCGATGCACGCCGAGCGGCAGTCCTGCCGCGTCGAGGGACCCGCTCCACGAACCCCCGGTGCGGTTCAGGGGAACCCAGACGCCGTCCGCCGCGGTGCCGAACAGCTCCTGCTGGTGCACTTGGGCGGACATGCCGACCGCGGCCGAACCAGCGGTGGCGCTCAGCTCGATGCGCTCCGCGTCGAGGCGCGCTCCGCCCCGCACCGGGCCGGCTCCGCCGCCCGGACCGGCATCGAGCGGCACTTCGGCGACCAGGTCGATCGCCGTCGGATCCGCGTCGGTCGCCCCGAGCGTCACCTGCTCGACCACGAGCACCCGCCCCGCGTCGTCATCGCGTTCGGTGACACGGAGGTAGAAGGGCCCGCTCCGAGTGGCGACCGCGGCGACCTGCGTGAGCCCGTTGAACCGGTCGACCTCGTTGCGGTGGATGTGTCCGGCGAAGATGCCTCGGACCGGGAACGGCTCGATGGTGCGGAGCAGCGCGTCGGTGTCGTTGACGTAGTGATTGCGACCGCCGAGGGGGAAGTGCAGGAACATCACGCTCGGCGTGTCGCCCGCGGCATCCAGGTCGTCGCGGATCGTCTCGAGGTCGTCGCCGAACAGTCCAGGTTCCTGCAGCGCCTGCGTCGGGTCCAGCGCGACGAAGTGCACGCCGCCGGCGTCGAAGCTGTAGCTCGTCGGCCCGAACCAGTGCTCGAACCGCTCCCGCGCGGTGACGTCCCACCTGATCTCGTGATTGCCGGGCACGTGGCGGATCCGGTCCCACAGCCCCGCGGGGATGGTCGAGCGGTACGCCTCGAATCCGGAATCGTCGCCGTAGTCGGTGATGTCGCCGCAGTGCAGCACGAACTCCGGGTCTTCCGCCCCGACGGCGGCGAACACCCTCGACAGGTTCTCGAGACGAGCGGTCTCCTCGTCGTTGCCGTGGGTGTCGGTGAGCACGACGAAGCGCAGCGGCCGTCCGGTCCCGGCCGCGTGGGCCGCACCCACCGCAGCTCCCGGCCACGGCCCCCACTCGCTCCCGGCCACGCCCAATCCGACTCCGACCGCCGAGAGGCCGAGGAATCCCCGCCGGCTCACCCTCGGTCGTCCGCCCGTCTCCATCGCCCGGTCCACCATGCTCACACTCCGCTTCGTCGTCGGCCTGCTCCTGCAAGCACCCAACCGACCGCCGCACGTCGTGGGCCAGCGCAGGGCGACGGTTTGCGAGGGATCGGCATGCTTCCGGACTCGCATGCAAGAGACCGGCATCCCAGCGAGCGGATGTCGCCGAGGTGACGGATTCCCGTCAACCTCCGCGGCGCGGCTCCCGGTTCCTTGCATGCACCGCACCGACGGTTGACCGTCTCCCGACCGGCGCGACAGCGTCGAGGCATCCGGATCGTCCGGTGTCCAGTCCCAAGAACCCTCAGGAGTCAGACCGATGCGCACTCGATCCCGTCCCCTCATCGCACTCGTCGCGGCAGGGCTCACCGCGGCCGGCATCATCGCCGCGACCGCACCGGCCGCGAGCGCGGCGCCGCCGCCCGCCGCCGATCACGTCGTGTTCATCGCCCTCGACGGGTTCGACGCGCGCTACCTCGACGACGCCCCGATGCCGAACCTCCGCCACCTCGTCACGCGCGGCAGCCTCACGACCTCGACCGGGGTGATGACCTCGATCACGAATCCGTCGTGGTCGTCGATCGCGACCGGTGCGTGGCCCGAGACGCACCTGAACACGGCCTACTGGTTCGACGCGGAGACGGGCACGGCCCGCAGCCAGCAGCGCGACCTCGCCGTGCCGACCATCGCCGAGGCGATCCGCGACCAGGGCGGCACGGTGATGTCGTCGCAGTGGTTCATCCTGCAGAACCACGGCGTCGTCTACGGCGACCCCGACGCGCTCTACACGCAGCCCGGCGGCACGTGCGACCGTCGCGCCGACGACGCCATCGCCGTGCTCCACGGCGAGCCCGTCGACAGCGGCGGCAGCCTGACCACCGCGAACGGCATCCCCGACCTGATCGCCGTGTACTGCGACACCCTCGACGTGCTCGGCCACGCCGACGGCTCGGCGGCGGCGGGAATGCCGGCGGCGCTCGCCGAGGTCGACGAGCAGATCGGGCGCATCGTCCAGGCCACGAAGGATGCCGGCATCTACGGACGCACGGCGTTCGTCATCACGGGCGACCACGGCATGAGCACCTTCACGCAGGGCATGCAAGCGCCCTTGCTCGCCGCCATCGAGGCGCTCGGGTACGACGCCGAGGTCCTCGCGGCAGGGCGCGCGCCGCAGCCGGGGACCGATGTCGTGATCGTCATCGGCGGGGTCGGATCCCTGCACCTCGTCGGGGATGCCGCCGACGACCCCACGGCTGCCGTCCGCATCGAGGCGGCGCTCGCGGCACTCCCGCATGTGTCAGCCGTGTACGACGAGGCCGATCAGCGGGCCATGCACATGTCGCCGAAGTACGGCGAACTCGTGATCGAGCCCGAAGAGGGCTGGTCGCTCGGCACCACTCCGGCCGACGCCGCGGGCGTGCACGGCACGAGCCGCAACCTCGAGGTGCCACTCGTGCTCTCGGGCGCCGGCGTTCGCCCGAACGGCGACCCGGTGAACCCGCGGCACATCGACGTCGCCCCGACGATCGCGGCGCTCCTCGGCTACGACGCACCAGCGGGTGCCGACGGGCGGGTGCTCGACGAGGCGGTGCGCGCCCGCTGAGGTTCGCGATGAGGCGGGTGCTCGACGAGGCAGTGCGCGCCCGCTGAGGTTCGCGATGAGGCGGGTTCCGCACTG
>NZ_JBHURI010000091.1:0-15348 GCF_042673425.1 Agromyces sp. NPDC056965
GGCATGTGCCGGGGGCCGCTTCTCTATGCTCGGACCATGACGAAGTTCCAGTACTCCGTCGCTTCGAGCCTCGACGGATTCATCGCCGACGAGCAGCATGGGCTCGCTTGGCTGCTGCAGTTCGGCTTCGACGCGTTCCAGGAGCACTACGATCGCTTCTTCGCCGATGTCGGCGCGGTCGTGCTCGGAGCATCGACGTACGAGTGGATCCTCCGGGAGCAGCCCGGCAACTGGGACTTCGGCGCCCGACCCGCGTGGGTGCTCACGCACCGGCGGTTGCCGGTGCCGCCGGACGCCGACATCCGCTTCGAGTCGGGCGGCGTTCTCCCGATCGCCGACGCCGCTCGAGCGGAGGCCGGCGAGCGGAACGTCTGGATCGTCGGCGGCGGGCCGACCGCCGCCCAGTTCCTCGAGGCGGGGCGCCTCGACGAGCTCCTCGTCACCTACATGCCAGTGGCGCTCGGCCGTGGCAGGCCGCTCCTGCCCGTCGCCACGGTGACGCCGCGCTTCACGCTCGTCCGAACGACGCCGTTTCCGAATGGCGCGGTCGAGCACGTCTACCGCACGGGTTGACGTCGGGTGGGCGTCAGACGCGTGGCTGCGGGCTCGTGTCGGTCGAGACGTCGGCACCGGCACCGCGGGCGTGCGGGAGCTTCGAACCGAGCACCATGGCGGTGACGTCGCGCGCGATGTGCTGCGGGGTGAGGCCCACTCGTTCGAGGATGTCGCCCCGGGAGCCGTGGTCGAGGAACTCGTCGGGCAGGCCGAGCTCGGTCACCGCGGTGTCGACGCCGGCTTCGCGCAGGTCTTGGCGGATGCGCGTGCCGATGCCGCCGACGCGGATGCCGTCTTCGATGCTGACGACGAGGCGGTGCTCCGCGGCGAGGTCCATGACGCTGCGCGGAACCGGGACGACCCAGCGCGGGTCGACCACGGTGGCGCTGATGCCCTGCGCCTCGAGGCGCTTCGCGACCTCGAGACCGGTCTCGGCCATCGGGCCGACGCAGACGATGAGCACGTCCTTGCGATCCGACTCGGCGAGCACGTCGACACCGTCGTCGGTGCGCCGCACGGCCTCGAAGTCGACGCCGACGGTGCCCTTCGGGAAGCGGATGACGGTGGGTGCGTCGTCGACGGCCACGGCCTCGCCGAGCTCTTCGACGAGTCGCACCGAGTCGCGGGGTGCTGCGATGCGGATGCCGGGCACGACCTGCAGGATCGAGAGGTCCCACACGCCGTGGTGGCTCGGCCCGTCGGGACCGGTGACCCCGGCGCGGTCGAGCACGAACGTGACGCCGGCCTTGTGCAGCGCGACGTCCATGAGCACCTGGTCGAACGCGCGATTGATGAAGGTCGCGTAGACGGCAACCACCGGGTGCAGGCCGCCGAATGCGAGACCGGCAGCGGATGTCGCGGCGTGCTGTTCGGCGATGCCGACGTCGAACACGCGGCTCGGGAACCGCTCGGCCATCCGGTGCATGCCGGTCGGGCGGAGCATCGCCGCGGTGATGCCCACCAGGCGATCGTTGCCCTCGGCGAGGTGCACGAGCTCGTCGGCGAAGACGCTCGTCCACGACGGCGCCGACGCCGTCTCGAGGGATTCTCCGGTCTCGGGGTCGATCTGGCCGACGGCGTGGAACTGGTCGGCCGCGTCGCGCCGGGCGGGTTCGTATCCGCGACCCTTGTCGGTGATGGCGTGCACGATCACCGGGGCGCCGTAGGCCTTCGCTTGGCGAAGCGCCGCCTCCATGGCGTGCTCATCGTGACCGTCGACCGGGCCGATGTACTTGATGTCGAGGTTCGAGTAGAGGGCCTCGTTGTCGGTGAAGCGGCTGAGGAAGCCGTGCAGGCCGCCGCGCACGCCTCGGTAGAACGCACTCGCCGGAGCGCCGAGACGGTCGAACGCCCGACGGCTCGAGATGTGCAGGTTGCGGTAGGTCTGCTTCGTGCGCACGGTGTTCAGGAACCGGGCCATGCCGCCGATCGTCGGGGCGTACGAGCGACCGTTGTCGTTGACGACGACGATGAGCTTGCGCGTGTTGTCGTCGGAGATGTTGTTGAGCGCCTCCCACGTCATGCCGCCCGTGAGCGCACCGTCGCCGACGACGGCGATGACGTGGCGGTCGTCTTGACCGGTCATCTCGAAGGCCTTGGAGATGCCGTCGGCCCATGACAGCGAACTCGACGCGTGCGAGCTCTCGACGATGTCGTGTTCGGACTCCGAACGCTGGGGGTAGCCCGCGAGGCCGCCCGTCTTGCGGATCGTGGAGAGGTCGCGCCGGCCCGTCAGGAGCTTGTGCACGTACGACTGGTGCCCGGTGTCGAAGACGATGGCGTCGCGCGGCGACTCGAAGACACGGTGGATCGCGAGCGTGAGTTCGACGACGCCGAGGTTCGGGCCGAGGTGGCCGCCCGTCTTCGAGACGGATTCGACGAGGTACTCGCGAATCTCGCGCGCCAGCTGATCGACCTGTTCGGGACTCAGCGCGTCGAGATCACGGGGTCCCGAAATGGTCTCGAGCAGGGTCATGCAATTGCCTCCGAATGGTTGCGGGCAGTGCCGCTGAACGGAACGAGTCTACGCCGGGCTTGCTTCGAAGCCGGGCAGAGAAGGGGGCGATCGGCAAGATGCCGACCGCCCCGATTCTCTCGCGAGTGTCTAGACGAGCGAACGCAGCACGTACTGCAGGATGCCGCCGTTGCGGTAGTAGTCGGCCTCACCCGGCGTGTCGATGCGCACGACCGCGTCGAACTCGACGGTCGCCTTGCCGGGAGCGGAGTGCTCGCTCGGCGTGGCGACGACGTGCACGGTCTTCGGCGTGACGCCGTCGTTCAGCTGCTCGAGACCCGAGATCGAGACGACCTCGGTGCCGTCGAGGCCGAGCGACGCCCAGCTCTCGCCTACGGGGAACTGCAGCGGGACGACGCCCATGCCGATGAGGTTCGAGCGGTGGATCCGCTCGAAGCTCTCGGTGATGACGGCCTTGACGCCGAGGAGGCTCGTGCCCTTCGCCGCCCAGTCGCGCGACGAGCCGGAACCGTACTCCTTGCCGCCGAAGATGACGAGCGGGGTGCCCTGAGCCTGGTAGTTCTGGCTCGCGTCGTAGATGAACGACTGGGGCGCGTCGGCCTGCGTGAAGTCGCGCGTGTACCCGCCCTCGACGCCGTCGAGGAGCTGGTTCTTCAGGCGGATGTTCGCGAACGTGCCACGGATCATGATCTCGTGGTTGCCGCGACGCGAGCCGTAGGAGTTGAAGTCCTTGCGGTCGACGCCGTGCTCGGTCAGGTAGCGACCGGCGGGGCTGTCGGCCTTGATCGAACCGGCCGGGCTGATGTGGTCGGTCGTGACCGAGTCGCCGAGCTTGGCGAGCACGCGGGCGCCGACGATGTCGGTGACGGGCGTGGTCTCCATGGTCATGCCGTCGAAGTACGGGGGCTTGCGCACGTACGTCGACTCTGCGTCCCACTCGAAGGTCGCGCCGGTCGGCGTCTCGAGCGAGCGCCACCGCTCGTCTCCGTCGAACACGCCGGCGTACTGCGTGACGAACATGTCCTTGTTGATCGACGTGTCGATCGTGTGCTGCACCTCGGCGGCGTCGGGCCAGATGTCCTTCAGGAAGACGTCGTTGCCCTCGGTGTCGGTACCGAGCGAGTCGACCTCGAAGTCGAAGTTCATCGAGCCGGCGAGAGCGTACGCGATCACGAGCGGCGGGCTCGCGAGGTAGTTCATCTTCACGTCGGGGTTGATGCGACCCTCGAAGTTGCGGTTGCCCGAGAGCACCGCGGTGACGGCGAGGTCGGAGTCGTTGACCGCGGCCGAGATCTCGTCGAGCAGCGGACCCGAGTTGCCGATGCAGGTGGTGCAGCCGTAGCCGACCGTGTAGAAGCCGAGGGCCTCGAGGTCGTCGGTGAGGCCGGCCTTCTCGTAGTAGTCGGTGACGACCTTCGAGCCCGGAGCGAGGGTCGTCTTGACCCACGGCTTGGCCTTCAGGCCCTTCTTCGCCGCGTTGCGGGCGAGGAGGCCGGCGGCGAGCATGACCGACGGGTTCGACGTGTTCGTGCAGGAGGTGATCGCCGCGATCGCGACGGCTCCGTGGTCGAGCACGAACTGCTCACCGGTGCCGAGCGTGACATCCGTCGGCTTCGAGGCCGTCGCCGGGGCGTGGCTCTTGTGGTGGTGCTCGTGCTGGCTGTACTCGTCTTCGGGCGAGTTGCCGGGCGGGTCGGACGCCGGGAAGGACTCGGCGCCCTCGAGGTCGACCAGGTCGTGGTCGACGGTCGCGTAGTTCAGCAGATCCTTCTCGAAGGCGCTCTTGGAGTCGGAGAGCTCGATGCGGTCCTGCGGACGCTTCGGGCCGGCGATCGAGGGGACGACGGTCGAGAGGTCGAGCTCCATGTACTCGCTGAACTCGGGCTCGTTGTCGGCGTCGTGCCAGAGCTTCTGCGTCTTGGAGTACGCCTCGACGAGGGCGATCTGCTCGTCGCTGCGGCCGGTGAGGCGCAGGTAGTCGAGGGTCACGTCGTCGATGGGGAACATGGCGGCGGTCGAGCCGAACTCGGGGCTCATGTTGCCGATCGTGGCGCGGTTGGCGAGCGGCACGGATGCCACGCCCGAGCCGTAGAACTCGACGAACTTGCCGACCACGCCGTGCTTGCGGAGCATGTCGGTGATCGTGAGCACGACGTCGGTCGCGGTGACGCCCGTGGGGATCGCGCCGGAGAGCTTGAAGCCGACGACCTTGGGGATGAGCATCGACACGGGCTGGCCGAGCATGGCGGCCTCGGCCTCGATGCCGCCGACGCCCCAGCCGAGCACGCCGAGGCCGTTGACCATGGTCGTGTGCGAGTCGGTGCCGACGCAGGTGTCGGGGTAGGCGCGGAGCACGCCGTCGACGGTGCGCGTGAACGTGACCTTCGCGAGGTGCTCGATGTTCACCTGGTGCACGATGCCGGTTCCCGGCGGCACGACCTTGAAGTCGTCGAACGCCGTCTGGCCCCAGCGGAGGAACTGGTAGCGCTCGCCGTTGCGCTCGTACTCGATCTCGACGTTGCGCTCGAGCGCGTTCTCGGTGCCGAAGAGGTCGGCGATCACCGAGTGGTCGATGACCATCTCGGCGGGCGCGAGCGGGTTGATCTTGTTGGGGTCGCCGCCGAGGGCGACGACCGCCTCGCGCATCGTGGCGAGGTCGACGATGCAGGGAACACCGGTGAAGTCCTGCATGACCACGCGCGCCGGCGTGAACTGGATCTCGGTGTCGGGCTCGGCGGTGGGAACCCACGAGCCGAGGGCCTCGATCTGCTCCTTGGTGACGTTCTTGCCGTCTTCGGTGCGCAGGAGGTTCTCGAGCAGCACCTTCAGGCTGAACGGAAGCTTCTCATGGCCCGGCACGGTGTCGAGCCGGAAGATCTCGTAGGACTCATCACCGACGCGGAGCGTGTCCTTCGCCCCGAAACTGTTCACTGCAGACACGATGTCCTCTCCTTCGCGGATGCCGCCGGACATGCAGGCGGCACTCCATCTTCTCCGTCAGACATGGGGCTGTTCCAGCAAGGGTAACCTAAGCCACTTGCCGGCCGACAGGCCTCGCACGGTGTGCGGATTTATCTTGACGTCGAGATAACTCTATCACTCGCCGGAGCGAGCCGATGACGGGTAGACGGCCCGTACGACGAGCCAGGAGAAGACCAGTACGAGCGCGTAGAGCGGAACGCCCATGAGCAGGCGCGTCGCGCCGAGCGCCTCGACGTTGTCGACGAGATAGAACGGCAACTGCACCGCGAGACGCGCGACGAACAGTCCGATCCAGACGAGCGTGAGGAACTGGGCCGCGCGGTACTTGCGCTTGTCCTGCCTCCACGCGACGCCGTCTCCCATCAGGAAGCCGACGATCAGGCCGATGGCCGGCCAGCGCACGAACAACGAGACGGTCAGGGCGAGCGCGTAGGCCGCGTTCGTGTAGAAGCCGATCACGTAGTTGTCGCGGGCGTCGCCCGACCAGAGGGCGAGCGCCGCCGAGGCGAGCACGCCGATGAGGCCGGCGATCGCCTGGGTCGGCTGCCCCTTGGTCACGAGTCGCGCGAGCGTGAACACCACGGCGAGGCCGACGGATGCTGCGAGGGCGGGAACGAGCGCGGCCTGGGGGTCTTGGCCGGCGAAGCTCGTGAGCCCGCTGTAGACGATGAGGAACACGAGGCCGGGCAGCAGCGCCTCGAGGATGCCGCGCACTCCGCCGACCGCGGTCAGGAGGTCGCGACCGCTCAGCTTCTCGTCGCGCGCGAGCGCGCCGAGGCCGCTCTTCTCCGCGGCGGCTGCGAACTGCCGGCCGAACTCGCCGGCGGCGTTCGCATCGGCCGGGCGTTCCGCCGCGTCATCCGCCCGCTCGCCCTCGTCGGGGCGCGACGAACCGTCGGCGTCCGTCATCGCGGTCACACCGTGGGCGCACCCGCGGAGGACGCGGGCATGCGCAGCGGAATGAGGTCGCGCGGAGGCATCGGGGTGCTGCCGCGCACCACGACGATCGATCGGAAGAGGTCTTCGACCTTCGCTGCGGCAGTGGGGTCGACGGCCGCCTCGCCCGCGATGACGCCGCGGAGGAACCAGCGCGGCCCGTCGACGCCGATGAAGCGCGCGAGGCGCATCTGCCCCGGTTGCCCCTCGCCCGCCGCGACGGGGATCTGCGCGAGCAGTTCAGGGCCGAAGGAGCCCTCGCGCACGGTCGTCGAGCCGCCCTGACGGGCGATCTGGTCGGCGATCTGCGCGCGGATCTCGTGCCACAGGCCGCTCGAACGCGGTGCCGCGAACGGCTGCACCTGCAGCGTCGAGTTCGCGTAGTCGAGTCCGATCGCGACGACGCGCTTCGTGCCCTCCTCGACCTCGAGGCGAAGGTGGAGTCCGTCGCGCGGCAGCACCTTCACGCCGCCGAGATCGACATAGGGGCGAACCGGGTTCGCCTCGGCCTCGTCGAAGGGGCCCGCTGCTGCGCGGTCTTCGGGGGCCGACTTGGGCTGTTCGGCGGGGATGTCGCCGCCGGTTTCGATGTCGCTCACGCGTTCACTCCTGACTTGTGCTCCCCGAAACCGGTGGAGCCGAATCCTGCCTCGCCACGCAGGCTGCCGGGCAGCCGTTCGACCTCGACGAATCGAGCACGGCTCACCGGCATCACGACGATCTGGGCGATGCGGTCGCCGACCTCGATCGTGTGCGCCTCGCGGGCGTCGGTGTTCAACAGTGCGACCTTGATCTCGCCGCGGTAGCCGGCATCGACGGTGCCGGGCGCGTTGACGATCGTGATGCCGTGCTTGAAGGCCAGGCCCGAGCGCGGCACGACGAAGGCGACGTAGCCGTCGGGCAGGGCGATCGCGACGCCCGTGCCGACCGTGGCGCGTTCGCCCGGGCCGAGCACGACGGACTCGGATGCGTGGAGATCGGCGCCCGCGTCGCCCGGATGGGCGTAGTTCGGCACGCGGTCTGCGGTGATCAGCACATCGACGGAATCGGTCACTGTTCGAGGGTAGTGCAGAAGTCTGGTCGAATAGAGCCATGCCCGACTACCGCGAGAAACTCTGGCCGACGCCGTGGATCTACATCGCCAGCCTGCTGCTCATCCCCGCCAGCATCCTCGTCCTGGCGCCCGTCTCGATGCCCGCGGGCATCGCGACCGGCGTGATCCTCTACGGAGCGACGGTCGCAGCGCTCAGCATCACGGCGCCCGTCGTCGAGGTGGCCGACGGCCGCCTCAGAGCGGGTCGCGCCTCGATCGCGCTGGCGGACACGGGCGTCGCGACCGGTGCGACGGATGCCGCAGCTCGCGTCGAACGCGGCACGGGCCTCGACGCACGGGCGTTCCTCGTGATCCGCGGCTGGGTGGCGCCCGTCGTACGGGTGCCGATCACCGACCCGTCGGACCCGACGCCGTACTGGCTGGTCTCGACGCGTCATCCGAAAGAACTGGCCGCCGCGATCAATGGATCGCGACGGCCTGAAGGTACCGAGCCTGGCGTCTAGGACGCACACTCCAAGCAGATCGGTCCGAGCTTCGTCTCGTGGTCCATCTGCGAACGGTGCTTCACGAGGAAGCAGTTCACGCAGGTGAACTCGTCGGCCTGCGGCGGAAGCACCACGACGTCGAGTTCGACGTCGGAGAGATCGGCACCAGCGAGGTCGAACCCACCGGGGTTATCGGCATCGTCGACATCCACTACGCCCGACATCTTGTCGGGGACGCGCTCCTTGAGGGCCTCGATCGACTCTGAGTCGTCTTCGGTCTTCCTCGGTGCGTCGTAATCCGTTGCCATTCCCATCCATTTCTTCATCGCCGATGATTCGGCGGCCATAGTCTGCATCAAATCGGTGGCGTTAGCAAACCACTTTCGCAGCGTTTCCACAGCTGCTCCGTGCTCAACTTCCGGCGCGCCCGTCCTATTCCCACGAGCACCCAGCCGGACGTGGCATCCTTGGGCGGAGACGAAAGCACGGAAGGGCTTGTCGCGATGCAAGAACTCAAGGTAATCGGAGTCGAGAACGGCGCGTTGCTCGCCGCTTCCGACGATGGAGCGCGCTTCCGAATCGAGATCGACGAGGTGCTGCAATCCCGCATCCGTCAGGCGCAACCCGAGCAGCACGTCGGCCCGAAACCCTCGCCGCGCGAGGTGCAGGCCCACATCCGAGCCGGCATGTCGGCCGAGGAGGTCGCGCAGGTCACCGGCGCCTCCATCGACTACATCCGCCGATTCGAGGGACCGGTTCTCGCTGAGCGCGAACACATGGTCACTTCGGCCCTCGCCGTGCCCGTGCACGTGACGACCGAGTCCGAACCGGCCGACGAGCAGCCCTCGTTCGGCGGCGTCATCCGCGAGCGACTCGCGCAGCTCGGCGCGCACGGCGAACGCTGGGCGAGCTGGAAGGACGAGGAGCGCGGCTGGATCATCAAGCTCGAGTTCACCGCCGAGACCATCGACCACGACGCCCGCTGGAGCTTCGAGCCGCGCAAGCAGGCGCTGCAGCCGCTCAACTCCGAGGCGATCACGCTTTCGCAGCAGGGCGAGATGAAGGGCGGGCTCATCCCCCGCCTCCGCGCCGTCGGCCCCGACTCCGAGGAGTCGCGCTTCGACAGCGGCGCCTTCACCTTCGAGGAGCCCGAGCACGGCGACTTCGACACGGCGCCGCACCTCGAGCCGCTCCCGTACGCACGCACGCCCCAGGCCTCGAGCCCCGCAGTGGCGCGAGCAGCCATCAAGCGAGCGGATGAACCGAAGCAGACGCTCGGCGAGACCGCCGACCTGCTCGAAGCACTGCGGCGCCGTCGCGGGGAACGCGAAGCCGCGGGCAGCGAGCCCGAGCGTCCGCAGGCTGCGCCCGCGCCGGCACCCGTGCAGGAGACCCCCGAGTCCGAGCAGCCCGAGGAGAAGCCCGGCACCGCCGCGCGGAGCATCTGGGGCGGCAAGGGCGTCTCGAGCAACCCCGGGGCCCGCGGCGGCTCGAAGAAGGGCCGCGCTTCGATGCCGAGCTGGGACGAGATCGTCTTCGGCGCCCGCACCGACGACGATCTGGCCTGAGCCGAACCACTCCGTCGAACGCCGCCGTGCCTCGTGCACGGCGGCGTTTCGCATGCCATCGCCCGGTGCTACCATCGAACATACATTCGAATCGGTGAGGTGCCCATGTCGCTCGTGCAGGAGTTCGTCGAGCTGTGGACGAGCGTCGAGGGCCGGCCCGAGCGACTCGTGTGGCGGACGCGCCGGTTCAGGGTGACCGATACCCCGACGACCCTCGTCGGCCCGTGCGACTGGTGGGCACCGGTGGCTCGGTACGACGTCTCCCCCGGGCGCGCGCCGCTGCAGATCAGCGGATGGCGGTTCCAGGCGAGTGCCGACGACGGCGAGACCCACGTCTTCGACGTGCGCCGGCACGACGACCGCTGGGAGCTCGTGCGGGTCTTCGACTGATCAGGCGGGCTCGGCGTCGCGGTCGCGCCCGCCATCGCCTGAGTGAGGCGCTGCAGACCCTGCTGACGGTGCCGGGGAGGCGGGGGTCGCCGCGCCGCGCCCCAACCAGAGCATGAGCACACCGCCGACGACGAGCCCCCAGAAGGCCGAGCCGATGCCCGCGACGGCGACGCCCGACGCGGTCACGAGGAACGTGCCGATCGCGGTGATGCGCTGACGCGGGTCTTCGAGCGCGCCGGTGAGCGCGGTGACCATGGCCCCGAGCAGCGCGAGCCCGGCGACCGCGGTGATGATGATCGGCGGCGACGCCTGCACGACGGCGGCGGCGAGTCCGGCTCCCGCGCCGAGCACCAGGTAGACGATGCCCGAGGTGAAGGTCGCCACCCAGCGCCTGCGCGGGTCGGGGTTGGACTCGGGGCTCGCCATGATCGCCGCCGTGATCGCGGCGAGGTTCAGCGCGTGGCCGCCGGCGAATGCCGCGCCGACCGAGGCGACGCCCGAGGCGACGAGCACGGGCCTCGGCGCGAGCCGGTAGCCGAACGTCGACATCACGGCGAAGCCGGGAACGTTCTGCCCGGCCATGGTCACGATGAAGAGGGGAAGGCCGAGGCTCACGATCACGAACGGGTCGAAGACGGGCGCCACGAACTGGAGCTGCGGCCGCACGGCCTCGCTCGCGAGCACTGCCGGGCCCGCCAGTACGGCGATCCCGATCACCGCGACGAGCATCGCAGCAGGCACGGCCCAGCGCGGCGCGAGTCGTGCGAGCAGCAGCCAGACGAGCACCATCGGCACGGCGATCGCCGGTTGCTCGACCGCCGCGAACACCGGGGCGACGCAGATCGGGAACAGGATGCCGGCGAGCATCGCGCTCGCGATCGGCTTGGGGATGCTCGTGATCGCCCGACCGAGTGCCGGCCAGAGGCCCGCGAGCACGATGAGCACGCCGCAGACGATGAACGCGCCGATCGCAGCGGCGAACTGCTGCGTGGTCGCCGCAGCGGCGACCAGAAGCGCCGCACCCGGGGTCGACCATGCGAACGAGACCGGCATTCGAGTGATGAGCGGCAGCGCGATGCAGAGGAGTCCGGTCGCGATGCAGAGCGCGAAGAGCCCCGAGGCCGCCTGCGTCTCGGTCGCCCCGACGGCGATGAGCCCCGCGATCACCAGTGCGAACGAGCTCGCGAAGCCGGTGATGGCCGCGATGACGCCCGCGACGACGGTGTGGAAGATGGGCAGCGCTCGCTCTCGGCCCGGGTTACGCCGACTTCTCGGTGCGGCGCTGCTTGGTGTGCGGCACGATCGTGGGTGCGGCGTTGTCGAGCACCGCGGCCTTCGTGACGACGACACGGGCGACGCCCGTCGAGGACGGCACCTCGAACATGATCGGTCCGAGCACCTCCTCCATGATGGCGCGGAGTCCGCGGGCGCCGGTCTGGCGCAGCACCGCGAGGTCGGCGATCGCCTGCAGCGCCTCCTCTTCGAAGTCGAGTTCGACGCCGTCGAGCTCGAACATGCGCTGGTACTGGCGCACGAGCGCGTTGCGCGGCACAGTGAGGATCTCCATGAGGGCCTCGCGGTCGAGGGGCGTCACGGTGGCGACGACGGGCAGGCGGCCGATGAACTCGGGGATGAGTCCGAACTTGTGGAGGTCTTCGGGAAGGACCTCGCTGAAGATGTCGGCCTCGTCCTCCTTGTTGTGCAGCGGAGCGCCGAAGCCGATGCCGCGCTTGCCGGCTCGCGAGGAGATGATGTCCTCGAGTCCGGCGAACGCGCCGGCGACGATGAAGAGCACGTTGGTCGTGTCGATCTGGATGAATTCCTGATGGGGGTGCTTGCGACCGCCCTGGGGCGGAACGGATGCGACCGTTCCCTCGAGGATCTTGAGCAGCGCCTGCTGCACGCCCTCGCCGGAGACATCCCTCGTGATCGACGGGTTCTCGGCCTTGCGGGCGATCTTGTCGACCTCGTCGATGTAGATGATGCCCGTCTCAGCGCGCTTCACGTCGAAGTCGGCGGCTTGGATGAGCTTCAGCAGGATGTTCTCGACGTCTTCGCCGACGTACCCCGCCTCGGTCAACGCGGTGGCGTCGGCGACGGCGAAGGGCACGTTGAGCTGCTTCGCGAGCGTCTGGGCGAGATAGGTCTTGCCGCAGCCCGTGGGGCCGATCAGCAGGATGTTCGACTTCGAGAGCTCGACGTCGTCGCGCGCGTCGGCCGAGGTCAGGGCGGTGCGGGCGCGAACGCGCTTGTAGTGGTTGTAGACCGCGACGGCGAGTGCCTTTTTCGCGGCCTCCTGGCCGATCACGTACTCCTCGAGGTAGCCGAAGATCTCCTTCGGCTTCGGCAGCTCGAACTCGCCGGCCTCGGTCTCGCCGGCCTCGGCGAGGCGCTCCTCGATGATCTCGTTGCAGAGCTCCACGCACTCGTCGCAGATGTAGACGCCGGGTCCGGCGATGAGCTGCTGCACCTGCTTCTGGCTCTTTCCGCAGAACGAGCACTTGAGCAGGTCGGCGCTCTCTCCGATGCGTGCCATCGAATCCCTCCCTGTCGACGAATCTGTTCCGAGCCTAGCCCGAGATCGGGCCGATCGAGGGTAGCCGGAAGGATTCGACACGCCTTGCCGTTCGCGAGCCGCGAACCGGGACGTTCAGTCGAGCAGGTGCCGGAGGTAGCGCCGCGGATCGTCGAGGTACCCGCGCCAGTGCGCGACGAGTTCGAGCTCCTCCCACGTCGTCTCGCGGATGCCCCACTCCCCCAGTTCGAGGATCGTGGCGCCCGGCACGGAGGCCAGCACGGGCGAGTGCGTCGCGCAGATGATCTGGGTGCCCCGAGCCACCATGCGGTCGAGCCCGGCGATCCAGCCGAGGATCGACGAGAACGAGAGCGCGGCCTCGGGCTCGTCGAGGCACACGAGCCCGGCGAGGTACTGGGGATGATTGAGCTTGTTGTCGAGCAGGTCGTTGAACGACTCGCCGTGGCTGAGCGAGTGCAGGTGCCGATCAGGGCTGTCGGGCAGTGCCTCGAGGTAGCTGTAGTACCCGTGCATGGTCTCGGCCCGGAGGAAGAACCCCCATCGCGGCGCCGACGGGCTGCGCTCGATGCGCAGCCACTCCGCGAGCGGCGACTCGCTCGGCCTGGTCGACATGCCGCCGTTGTTGCTGCCGCCCTCGGGTGGCAGTCCATAGGCCGTCGCGATGCCCTCGAGCAGTGTCGACTTGCCGCTGCCGTTCTCGCCTACGAGGAACGTCAGGCCCGGCGCGAACTCGATGCCGCCGTCGCCGATCAACTGGTCGATCGCGGGAATGCTCGCCGGCCAGGCGACACGGTCGATCGCGGCATCCGGATACAGCGAAACGCGGCGGATGGCCCGGCTGTCGTGCAGCCAGTCATCCGCCGCGTTCACGGTGCGGCGCGTTATCGCGTGATCGCCGGCAGGCTCTTGCGGGAGCTGAGCACCTGGTCGATGAGACCGTACTCGAGCGCCTCGCCGGCCGACAGGATCTTGTCGCGGTCGATGTCGGTGTGCACCTGCTCGGGCGTGCGGTTCGAGTGACGCGAGAGCGTCTCCTCGAGCCACGAGCGCATGCGCATGATCTCGGCGGCCTGGATCTCGATGTCGGACGCCTGGCCGTGGCCCGCCTCGCCCATGGCGGGCTGGTGGATGAGCACGCGGGCGTTCGGCAGCGCGAGGCGCTTGCCCGGCGTGCCGGCCGCTGCGATCACCGCGGCGGCGGAGGCGGCCTGGCCGAGCACGACCGTCTGGATCTGCGGACGGATGTACTGCATCGTGTCGTAGATCGCGGTCATGGCCGTGAAGGAGCCACCGGGCGAGTTGATGTAGAGGATGATGTCGCGGTCGGGGTCCATCGACTCCAGCACGAGCAGCTGCGCCATGATGTCGTCGGCGGAAGCGTCGTCGACCTGCACGCCGAGGAAGATGATGCGGTCCTCGAAGAGCTTGGCGTAGGGGTCTTGGCGCTTGTAGCCGTAAGCAGTGCGCTCCTCGAAGCTCGGCAGGATGTAGCGCGAGCCCGGTGCCTGGACGCCGTTGAAGGCGGTGCCACCGAAAGCAGGGATGTTCATTCGCTCGTTCTCTCTTCTCTCGAGTGCCTACGCCTGGGTTCCGCCGCCGCCGGCAACGTCGAGTGCCGACTCGCGGATGTGGTCGACGAAGCCGTACTCGAGGGCCTCCTGCGCGTTGAACCACCGGTCGCGGTCGCCGTCGGCGTTGATCTGCTCGACGGTCTTGCCCGTCTGCGCTGCGGTGATCTCGGCGAGTCGCTTCTTCATGTCGAGGATGAGCTGCGCCTGCGTCTGGATGTCGCTCGCAGTGCCGCCGAAGCCGCCGTGCGGCTGGTGCAGCAGCACGCGGGCGTTGGGGGTGATGTACCGCTTGCCCTTGGTACCGGCCGTCAGGAGCAGCTGGCCCATGGAGGCGGCCATGCCGATGCCGACGGTGACGATGTCGTTCGGCACGAACTGCATGGTGTCGTAGATCGCCATGCCGGCCGTGATCGAGCCACCGGGCGAGTTCACGTAGAGGTAGATGTCCTTCTTGGCATCTTCTGCGGCGAGCAGCAGCAGCTTCGCCGCGATCTCGTTCGCGTTGTCGTCGCGCACCTCGGAGCCAAGCCAGATGATGCGGTCCTTCAGCAGTCGATCGAAAACACCGGTGCCTGGTGTCGGTTCGGCCATGTGTCGCTCCGTTTCCGTTGTCGCGTTCACTCGAATCTATCCGGTGCAACGCGCGCGAACGGGGCTGTTCGCCCTAGGCGGATGCCGCGAGCTCCGCAGCGTATGCGGCGAGCGACACCCGGTAGCGCTGCAGGTGCGGTGCGAGGGCCGCGAGGGCCTCGGATGCCGCGCGCGCGGGCGAACCCGCATCGACCAGGGCGAGAGCGCGGAACGCGACCACGGCGTCGCGCAACTCGCCGGACTCCGGCTCGATCTCGTCGAGCAGCGCGATGGACTCGAGCGGGCGCCCGAGGTTGCGGATCGTCGAGGCGAGCTGCACGTGCGCCTGCACGCGCTCGGAGCCCGTGAGCCCGCCGGCGATCGCCTGCCGGTAGAGCGGCTCCGCCTCGGCCTCGAGGCCGGCCGAGTCCCGGGCGCCCGCCCGCTCGAAGAGCGCGAGCGGATCGCCGGCCGGCCGGTCGGCGGCGAGGGCGTCGATGCGGGCGATCACCTCGGCGTCGCCGAGCTCGTCGGCCGACGCCCAGACGGCGTCGACCCGCTGCTGCCAGTCGCTCATGCGAGATCCTCTCGTGAATGCAGGAGGGGCCGGGGGAATAGCCCCGCCCCGCCAGTCGGTTGGGTTGTGGAAGAAAAGGGGGCGGCCGTAGTTGTCGCCCGCATAATAGGGGGTGTGATATAAACAACAGAAGCGGGCCCACAATAAGA
>NZ_JBHURI010000092.1:0-14780 GCF_042673425.1 Agromyces sp. NPDC056965
GGTGCCGACCTGGTCGGCACCGCGCTTTCGTCGTCTCCGCGCCGGAAACGCGAGGGAGACGCGTGGGAAACGCGGCTGGAACAGAAACTGAATGAGTTGTTTCCAGTTACTATCTTTTCTGTTAGGGTCATTTCCAGTAACGCGTGAGCACCGAGACCTGCGCGCGACTCACTGCACCACCTTCCACGCAACGAAGCACGAGAGGAATGCCGGAGATGACTCGAACCAAACGCTCCCTCGCGGTGGCACTCGCCGCCGGAGCGGCCGCGATCGCCCTGGGAATGACCGGATGCACCCCGTCGGCAGGAGGGGGCGGCGACGACGCCTCGGTCCTCCGCGTCTGGGCGGGCAGCGCCACCCCGATCAACAACAACTTCAATCCGTTCGCCGTCGACACGGCCGTGCACGCGACCTTCGGCGCGATCTACGAGCCGCTGTTCTTCTTCAACCAGCTCTCGGCGGACGCGCCCGTCGGCCTCATCGGCGACAGCTACGAGTACAGCGAAGACGGCCGCACGCTCACCGTCACGATCAAGCCCGACCTGCAGTGGAGCGACGGCGAGGACCTCACCGCCGACGACGTGGCCTTCACGTTCGGGTACGGCTCGAACAAGTCCGAGCAGTTCGTCTCGGCCGAGGCCACCGACGCGACCACGGTCGTGCTCACCTACACCGAGCCGCAGTTCACGAGCGCCTCGCTCACGCTGGGCTCGACCTACATCATCCCCGAGCACATCTGGGCCGACATCGACGACTTCATGGCCGAGACGAACCCCGCGCCGGTCGGCTCCGGGCCGTACGTGCTGAAGAGCTTCTCCGATGCGGCGTACACGGTCGAGGCGAACGAGCTCTTCCGCGACGGCGCCCCCGCCGTGACCGAGGTGCAGTACCTCGGCCTCGACTCGAACCAGTCGTCGCAGGACCTGCTGACGACCGGGAAGATCGACTGGGTCGGCCAGTTCATCGCGAACCCCGACGCCGTCACCGGCAAGGGCGACATCACGACGCTGAACCTGCAGCAGGACCCGACGACGATCACGACTTGCGCGAACGCCGACCTCGGCTGCGAGGGGGCGCAGACCGACCCCGCGGTGCGCCAGGCGATCAACGTCGCGATCGACCGCGCCACGATCGCCGACAAGGCGTTCGCCGGGCTCGCGGGCGAGTCCTCGCCGTCGTTCACCCTGCAGCCGCGCGACGAGCAGTGGCTGAGCGATCCCGAGCTCGCCACGAGCCCGCAGGAGGCGAACGCCGCAGAGGCGGGCGCGATCCTCGAGGCCGCCGGCTACACGAAGGACGCCGACGGGTTCTACGGCAAGGGCGGCACGGCCTTCGAGATCGACCTGTTCTCGCCCGACGGCTGGACCGACTACAACGACGCGGCCAAGCTCATCTCGGAGCAGGCGGCCGAAGCGGGCATCCGCATCAACGCCCGCACCGTCTCCGACGCCGAGTACTGGACGCCGATCCAGTCGGGCGACTTCCAGATGGCGCTCTACGGCCTCACGCAGAGCCTCGTCGCCGACCCGTACTCGAACTACCACGAGTACTTCGCCGGCACCTCGACCGTCAAGGTCGGCGAGACCCCGCTCGTCGGTCAGAACTACGCCCGCTACTCGAACCCGGCCGTCGACGCCGCCGTGCTCGCAGCGGGCGCGACGCAGGACGTCGCGACGAAGCAGGCGGCCTACGCGACCATCCAGACCGAGATCGCCCGCGACCTCCCGTACATCCCGGTGGTGCTGAACGCATCGCAGTCGTTCTTCAACACCGAGAAGTTCAGCGGATGGCCGAGCGAGGGCGACCTCTACGCCGCACCGCTGCCGTACCTCGCAGTGGCCAACGCGGTCGTGCTCTCGCACCTCACGCCCGCGAAGTAGGCCGTCGGTCCCATGGAACTCCCCAACTCGAGGACGGCAGCGGCATGAGCTTCTACCTTCGGCGGGTCGCCTTCTACCTGGTGACCCTCTGGGCGGCGATCTCGCTCAACTTCCTGCTCCCGCGGCTCCTGCCGGGCGACCCCGCAGCCATCATGCTCGGCAAGCTCCGGCGCGCCAGCGGCGGGCGTCCGCTCTCCGAGGAGACGATCGAGGCCATCACCTCGATCCTCGGCGCCGGGAAGGACATGTCCCTCTGGGACCAGTACGTGGCGTACTGGGGCCGGTTGCTTCAGGGAGACCTCGGCGTCTCCTCCACGAGGTATCCGGCCTCGGTCGCCGATCTCATCGCGGCGGCCCTGCCGTGGACGATCATCCTGGTCGGTGTCGCGACCGTCATCTCCTTCCTGCTCGGCATCATCGTCGGCGCATGGGTGGGGTGGCGGCGCGGCACCTGGCTCGACCACCTCGTGCCGGTCACGACGGTCTTCCAGTCCATCCCGTACTTCTGGCTCGCTCTCGTGCTCGTCGCGGTGTTCTCCGTGCAGTTGGGGTTGTTCCCGATCGTCGGCGGCTACGACGTGTTCGAGTTCCCGGCCGGCCCCGAGCTCAGCTGGGCGTTCATCGGCAGCGCGATCTACCACGCCATCCTCCCGGCGATCACGATCGTGCTCTCCTCGGTCGGCGGCTGGCTCCTCGGCATGCGCAACATGATGGTGTCGACGATGTCGGAGGACTACGTCGTCACCGCGGAGGCGAAGGGGCTCACCCCTCGTCGCGTGCGCACGAAGTACGCGTCGCGCAACGCCGCGATCCCGAGCCTCGCCGGCTTCGGCATCGCCCTCGGATTCGTCGTCGCCGGCTCCATCGTCATGGAGCAGGTGTTCAGCTACCCGGGCATCGGCAAGCTCATGATCCAGGCGGTGCAGGGCCTCGACTACGCACTCATGCAGGGCGTCTTCCTCGTGATCACGCTCACCGTGCTCGCCGCCAACTTCTTCATGGACCTCATCTACGGCTTCATCGACCCGAGGGTGCGACACGATGGATGACTCCCAGCCCACCCTCGACCGCGCCGACGACGTCTACGCGACCGGCGACGACGCGCCGTTCCAGGCGCCCGTCTCGGCGGAGGCCGTTCGCGAGACGACCCGCGAGGCGACCGCCACGGCCGCGATCGCTGCTGCACGCTCCGCGCGGGGCGGCCGCTTCCGGCACATCCTGCCGAGTCGCTCGGGCAAGCTCATCACGGGCGTCGTGATCGTCGGCCTCATCACGCTGTTCGGCATCTTCGGCCCGATGATCGCCCAGCCGCCCCGCGACTCCAGCAACGAGGCGCTGCAACCGCCATCGGCCGAGCATTGGCTCGGCACCACGAAGCTCGGCTACGACGTCTTCTCGCAGCTCGCGTGGGGCACGCAGGGCTCGCTCTTCATCGGCATCGTCGCCGGCATCGTGGCCCTCCTCCTCGCCGTGATCTTCGGTGTCTTCGCCGGCTACTTCGGGGGCGTGCTCGACGAGGTGCTCACGCTGTTCACGAACATCGTCCTCGTCATCCCCGGCCTGCCCGTCGTCATGGTGATCGCCGCGTACGTGCAGAACGCCGAGGGGCTCGGTCCGCTCGCGCGAAGCTCCCTCCTCGTCGCGCTCGTGCTCGGCATCACGGGCTGGGCCGGCTCCGCCGTGGTGCTCCGGGCGCAGGCGAGATCGCTCCGCACCCGCGAATACGTCGCCGCGGCGCGGGTCGCGGGCGAGAAGCCCGGCCGCATCATCTTCGTCGAGATCCTGCCGAACCTCGTGCCCCTGCTCGCCGCGCAGTTCATCTTCGGCGTCATCTTCGCGGTGCTCGGCGAGGCGGGCCTCTCGTACCTCGGCCTCGGGCCGACCGGCTCGATCACGCTCGGCACGATGCTGAACGACGCGCAGACGGGCCAGGCCGTCGGCACGGGCGCCTGGTGGTGGTTCGTGCCGCCGGGCCTCATCATCGCCGCCCTCGGCGCAGGACTGTCCCTCATCAACTTCGCGATCGACGAGGTCGTGAACCCGAAGCTCAGGCTCGCGCCTGAGAACGCGAAGCGACAGCGCAAGGCCGCGAAGGCCGGCAAGGGCGTCGCCGACACCGGAGCATTCGCATGAACGCCAACACCAACGCCGACCTGAACGCCGACGCCGTCGCCGTCACCGTCCCCGCCCTCGGCGAACCCGTGCTCACCGCACGCGACGTCTCGATCGAGTACGAGGTCGACCCGCCGGTGAAGGCCGTGCGCGGGGCGTCGATCACGCTGCACCGCGGCGAGATCCTCGGCCTCGCGGGGGAGTCGGGCTGCGGCAAGACGACCCTCGCCTACGGGCTCAACCGGTTGCTGAAGGCCCCGGCGCTCATGACCGGCGGCGAGGTGGTGTTCCACGACGCATCCGGTCGCGACATCGACGTCGTCGCCCTCGACGGCGAGACGCTGCGCCGGTTCCGCTGGAACAAGGTGTCGATGGTCTTCCAGGGCTCGATGAACTCGCTGAACCCCGTCATGAACGTGCGCAAGCAGTTGCACGACGTGTTCACGACCCACCGGCCCGAGATGCGGCGCGCCGAGCGCGAGGCCCGGAGCGCCGAACTGCTGACGCTCGTCGGCGTCGACCCAGCGCGGCTCTCGAGCTTCCCGCACGAACTGTCGGGCGGCATGCGTCAGCGCGTCATGATCGCCATGGCGCTCGCCCTCGACCCGCAGGTCATGATCATGGACGAGCCGACCACGGCGCTCGACGTCGTCGTGCAACGCGGCATCATCCGCGAGATCATGCGGCTGCGCGAGCGGCTCGGCTTCGCGGTGATCTTCATTACGCACGACCTGCCGCTCCTCATCGAGATCAGCGATCGCATCGCGATCATGCTCGACGGCGAGATCATCGAGCAGGGCGACGCCGAGCAGATCTACCGGGCGCCGGGGCATCCGTACACCAGGCGGCTGCTCTCGAGCTTCCCGAGCCTGCGCGGAGACCGCGGCGACTTCATCCGCACCGGCGCGGCGGCGGGAGGTGCGGCATGAGCGGGCGGGCGACCGCGGTCGAGGCCACGACCCTCGAGGCGCGCAACCTGGTCAAGGACTTCCGGTTGCGGAGCGGCACCAGGGTGCGCACGCTCCATGCGGTGAAGGATGTCTCGTTCACCCTCGAACCCGGCCGCACGATCGCCCTCGTCGGCGAGAGCGGCTCGGGCAAGTCGACGATCGCCCGCATGATGGCCAAGCTCGAGACGCCGACCTCCGGCGAGGTGCTGCTCGACGGGCGGTCGAGCGCGACTCGCGGCGGCGGCCTCGCCCGCTATCGGCGCGACGTGCAGATGGTCTTCCAGGACCCGTTCAGCTCGCTGAACCCGTTCCATCCGATCCTGCACCACCTCGAGCGGCCGCTGCGCATCCACCACCCGCGGCTCTCGTCGCGGCAGATCCGCGAGCGGGCCGAGGAGCTGCTCGAGCGCGTGCGCCTCTCGCCGGCGGCGACGTTCGCCGATCGCCGGCCGCACGAGCTCTCGGGCGGCCAGCGGCAGCGCGTCGCGATCGCGCGTGCGCTCGCCCCGGGCTCGCGATTCATCATCGCCGACGAGCCGGTGTCGATGCTCGACGTGTCGATCCGCCTCGGCGTGCTGAACCTGCTCGCCGAACTGCAGCGGCAGGAGCACCTCGGCGTGCTCTACATCACGCACGATCTCGCGACCGCGCGGCACTTCTCCGACGAGATCCTCGTGATGTACCGCGGGGAGATCGTCGAACGCGGGCCGAGCGAGCAGGTGATCCTCGATCCCCAGCACGAGTACACGAAGACCCTGCTCGAGGCCGCGGCCGACCCCGATCGGCTCGGGCGGCTGCGCGACGACGTTCGGAATGGCGGGTGAGGCAACAATCAGTAAACATTCTTTTCAGATAGAGTGACCACCAACACCGAACGAGAGAGGCGGCCTGCCGTGAACCAGATCGACCCGGGCACCCCGACGTGGCTCGCGGCGCGCAACGACCGCACCGCCTTCCGGCTCCTCCTCGAGCACGGTCCCCTCACGCGATCGCGACTCGGCGAACTCACCGGGCTCTCGAAGCCCACCGCCTCGCAGATGCTCGCACGACTCGAGCGGGTCGGCCTGATCCGGCCGGTCGGCGAGCGGTCGGGAGGCCGAGGGCCGAACGCGATCACCTACGGGGTGCGCACCGATCGCATCACGGGCGTCGCGATCTCGATCCTCGACCGGGCGATCCAGGCGGTCGTCGTCGACGCCGTCGACCACGACCACCCGATCGTGCAGATCCCGACCGACGGGCACGAGCGCTCGCCCGAGGGCGATGTGCGGGCCGCCGTCCAGGCGGCCTGCGCGGAGGCCGGCATCGATGCCGCCACGGTCAGCCGCGTCGTGATCGGCGTGCAGGCCGCGTTCTTCGTCGACGGCGACGAGCTCTCGTTCACCGACACCATGCCCGGCTGGCCGGAGGTCGGGGCCCGTGCGCGCATCGAGCGGGAGCTCGGCCTGCAGGTGACGATCGACAACGACGTGAACCTCGCGACGATGGCCGAGCGCTCGTCGGGCGCGGCGCAGCAGGCCTCGAGCTTCGCGCTGTTCTGGATGGGCGACGGCCTCGGCGTCGGCCTCGACCTCGGCGGGGTCGTGCACCGCGGCGCCTCGGGCGGGGCGGGCGAGATCGGCTACCTCGCGGTGCCGCGAACGGCCCAGCCGCTCGCGCCGTCGGCGAACGACTTCACCGACCTGCTCGGCGGCCCGGCCGTGGCCCGCCTGCTCGGCGACGGCGGGAGCGGCGAGACGCTCGCCGAGGTGCTGCCCCGACTCGCGCACGACGACGACGCCCTGTCGGCGCTCGCCGACCGGGTGATCCTCGCCGTCAATCCGCTGCTCGCGATCCTCGATCCCTCGATGATCGTGCTCGGCGGCCCGACCGGCACCGCCGGCGGCAGTCGCCTCGCTGAACTCGTCGCCGACCGGGTCGACCCGGCGGCGCACCCGAAGCTCGCGATGCGCACGAGCGGCACGGGAGCCCAGCCGGTGCTCCTCGGCGCGCGCCAGCAGCTCGTCGAGCAGATCCGCGACCACCTCGAGGCGGACATCTCGCTCGCCACCTGACTCCGGCCATCGAGCGACGGATGCCACGGGGCATCCGTCGCCCGGCCACCGACCCTTCGCTCCGCGCTCGCGCGGGGCGCACCATGCACGGAATTGAGGACTGATGAAGCTCGCCATCGTCGGCGGAGGCTCGACCTACACGCCCGAACTGATCGACGGATTCGCCCGCCTGCGCGACACCCTGCCGCTCGAGGAGATCCGTCTCGTCGACCCCGACGAGCAGCGCCTCGCGCTCGTCGCGGGCATGTCGCAGCGCATGCTCGAGCACGCCGGGCATCCCGCGAAGGTGATCGGCACGACCGACCTCGTCGCGGGCGTTGCCGACGCCGACGCCGTGCTCATCCAGCTGCGGGTCGGCGGGCAGGACGCCCGTCATGCCGACGAGACCTGGCCGCACGAGGCCGGATGCATCGGCCAGGAGACGACCGGCCCCGGTGGCCTCGCCAAGGCGCTGCGCACCGTGCCCGTGGTGCTCCGCATCGCCGATGTCGTGCGTGCGCATGCGAAGCCCGACGCCTGGATCGTCGACTTCACGAATCCGGTCGGCATCGTCACCCGGGCCCTGCTCGAGGCGGGCCACCGCGCCGTCGGCCTCTGCAATGTCGCGATCGGCTTCCAGCGCCGCTTCGCCTCGCTCTTCGACGTCGACCACGACCGGGTCAGCCTCGGGCATGTCGGCCTGAACCACCTGACCTGGGAGCGGAGCGTCGTCATCGACGGCGACGACCGCTTGCCGGGGCTGCTCGAGCACCGGCTCGGCGAGCTCGCCGACGAGGTGCACCTGGCGCCGGCGCTCATCGCGCAGCTCGGCGTGGTGCCCTCGTACTACCTGCGCTACTACTACGCGCACGACGAGGTGCTGCGGGAGCAGCTGCACGAGCCGACACGGGCCGAGGCGGTGCGCGCGATCGAGCGCGAGCTGCTCGAGCTCTACGCCGACCCCGCCCAGCACGACAAGCCCGCAGCACTCGAGGGGCGCGGCGGCGCCTTCTACTCGGAGGCGGCGATCGAGCTGCTCGCGGCGATGCGCGATGGCGGAAGCCGCTCACGCGTGGTCAACCTGCGCAACGACGGCGTGCTGCCGTTCCTGCCCGACGACCACGTCATCGAGGTGCCGGCCGTGTTCCGCGACGGGGGATTCGTCGCGGAACCGGTCGCGCCGCTGCCCGACGACATCCGCGGACTCATCTCGGGCGTCGCCGGGTACGAGCGCCTCGCGCTCGACGCCGCGGTGCACGGCGGCCGCGACCGCGTGCTCCGCGCCATGCGCGCCCACCCGCTCGTGCTGCAGCACGAGCGTGCGGAGCAGCTCACCGACCTACTGATGGCCGAGAATGCGCAGTTCCTGGAGTGGGCGCGGTGAACGGCGTGATCGTCGCCGTCGACGGCGGCGGCTCGAAGACCGACGCGGTCGCCCTCACGATCGACGGCGAGCTCGTGGCCCACGAGCGCGGTGCCGGCTCGAGCCCGCACTTCGAGGGGCTCGGCGAGGCGGTGGTCGTCGTCGACGATCTCGTCAGGCGCGTCGCGGGGGAGCGTCCGGTCGTGCACGCGGGGCTCTACGTCTCGGGTCTCGACCTGCCGGTCGAGGTCGAGCAGTACGCCGACGCGATCTCCGGATTCGCGTGGGCCGGGTCGTCGGTCGTCGTGGCCAACGACCTGTACGCCGTCCTCCGAGCGGGCACCGACGAACCCGACGCCGTCGCGATCGTCTGCGGCACCGGGGTGAACGCGGTCGGCGTGCGCGCCGACGGCGCCGACGTGCGATTCCCGTCGCTCGGCCCGCTCTCGGGCGATTGGGGCGGCGGCAGCGGCATCGGCGAGCAGGTGCTCTGGCATGCCGCGAGAGACGTCGACGGCCGGGGGCCGCACACGGTGCTCACCGCCGCGATCGTCGGGCAGCTCGGCGTCGCCTCGGTGCCCGCCCTCATCGAGGACCTGCACTTCGGCCGGCGCGACTCGAGCGAGCTCACCGCGCTCACGCCGACGGTCTTCGAGGCCGCGCGGGCCGGTGACGCCGTGGCGGTCGGTCTCGTCGATCGGCAGGCCGAGGAGATCGTCGCGTTCGCCAGGGCGTGCGTGACGCGGCTCGGCCTCGCCGATCGCGCCATCCCGATCGTGCTCGGCGGCGGCATCGTCCGCTCGGGCGACGAACGACTGCTCGGCGGCATCGCCTCGGGGCTCGCACGCGTCGCCCCGGCGGCGCGGCTCGAGATCCTCGACGCCGCGCCGATCGTCGGCGCCGCCCTGCTCGCGCTCGATCAGGCGGGCGCGAGTGCCGATGCACTCGACCGGGCGCGCGATGCGGTCACGCGCGCGACGCGGATGACGCACGCAGATGCCGTGCGCGAAGTGGCGCCGATCGCGCACTGAACGTGCACGGGCGCCTCCCGGCTCGCGCCTGCAGTCGAACCGTCGAAAAAACATGCTCCGAGCGGCCCCGAGCGTGCTTTTCCGACGGATCGAGGTGGATCCCTCAGACGTCGCGGGCGAGGCGCCGCACGGCGACGTCCTGGTGCGCGAGGCGGCGCAGCGCGAGCAGCACCGGTTCGTAGAGCGCGGTGCCGAGCACCGTGTACTCGACGGCGGCGTGCGGCTCCGGAGGCATCCGCTCGAGGTCGTAGGCCGCGAGGTCCGCCGCCGCCCGGCCGTATCGCGCGAGGCGCTCGGGGGTGATCGGCATGCCCGCGTCGTCGGCGGCCGCGAGGGCGCCCTCGAGCTGGGCGACCGCGGCGAACTCGGGGTCGTAGACCTGGCCGAGCGCCTCGAGCGCGGCCCGCGCCCGCGGGTAGGGGTCGTCGGCCCCGGCGGGTTCGGCGCCTTCGGGCGGCAGTGCGCCGACCGCGCGGCCGAGGGCGGAGTAGAGGTCGTCGCCGGGGTCGTCGACGAGCTGGAGCACGGCGCGTGCCTGCTGCACGCTCAGGCCGACCGGTCCGGTGAGCGCGCGCACGAGCCGGAGCCGCCGCACGTGGCGCTCGTCGTAGCTCGCCTGCGTGGCTGAGGTCGCGGTGCCCGGCTGCAGGAGGCCCTCGCGGAGGTAGTACTTCACGGTCGCGACGGGCAGGCCGGCCTCGGCGGCGAGTGCGGAGATGCGCATGCTGGATCCCTTGCATTGGATAGTACAACTCTCTAATATTGGAGAGTACAACTATCCAATCATGAAACAGCGACGAAAGGACCGGCCATGCCGTCCGCTCCAGATCTCATCCTCATCGGCGTCCTCCTGCTCGCGCTCGTCACGGTCGAGAGCGGCGGCTACTTCCTCACCCGGGTGGTGCGCGGCCTGGCGCCCGCGAATCCGCTGCAGACGAGCTTCTTCCGTGCGGGCCACGCCCACGCGGCCGTGCTGCTCGTGCTCTCGATGGTGATCCTCTCCGTCGTCTCCTACGCCGCCCTCGACGGGTTCTGGCTCTGGCTGGCCCGACTCGGCGCACCGATCGCGGCGATCCTCATGCCCGCGGGGTTCTTCCTCTCCGCGCTCGGTCGCGACCCCGAGAAGCCGAACCGGCTCATCGTGCTCCTCTGGATCGGCGCCGCCGTGCTCACCGCCGGGCTGATCACGGCCGGCGTGGGGCTCGTCGCGGGCGGGATCGCGGCACTCTGAGCAGGAGGATGGGTGCGAGACGGGCCTGACCGGCGTAACGTCGGCGCATGGCCATTCCGCAGCGCTTCTCACTCGTCACGCTCGGCGTCGCCGACGTCGAGGTCGCGACGGCGTTCTATCGCAGGCTCGGCTGGCGCGAGGCGCCGTCGTCGGAGGCCGGCGAGATCGCCTTCTTCGCAACTCCCGGCGGCGTGCTCGCCCTGTGGGAGACCGCCGAGCTCGCGAAGGATGCCGCGCTCCCGACCATGCACGCGAACGCACCGGGCTTCCGTGCCGTCGCGCTCGCGATCAACCTCGACTCGCCCGAAGACGTCGACGACGCGGTCGGCGACTGGGTGCTCGCGGGCGGCTCGATCTCCAAGGCGGCCGCTGCGACCGAATGGGGCGGCTACAGCGGCTACGTCGCCGACCCCGACGGCAACCTCTGGGAGCTCGCGCACAACCCGTCGTGGCCGCTCGACGAGCGGGGCCTGCCGGTGCTCCGCGGGACCTGAACGCCGCTGCCGAGCCTGAACGCGGCTGGTCTGGGGCATCATCCACGGCATCTACACTGGAATCCGTGACTTCAGAGGAAACCGTCGACGTCGTGCTGATCGGCGGGGGCATCATGAGCGCGACTCTCGGCTCCCTGCTCTCGCAACTCCAACCCGATTGGACGATCCGCGTCTACGAGCGACTCGGCGAGGTCGCGCAGGAGTCCTCGAACGCATGGAACAACGCGGGCACGGGCCATGCCGCCCTCTGCGAGCTCAACTACATGCCCGAGAACGCCGACGGCACGGTGAGCGCCGACAAGGCCGTCGCGATCAACGAGCAGTTCCAGGTCAGCCGGCAGTACTGGGCGTACCTCGTCGAGCAGGGCGCGCTGCCCGAGCCGCACAACTTCATCAACACCGCGCCGCACATGACGTTCGTCAGGGGCAAGGCGAACATCGAGTACCTGAAGAAGCGCGTCGCCGCACTGGCCGAGCAGCCGCTCTTCGAGGAGATGGAGTTCACCGAGGACCTCGAGCGCATCGCCGAGTGGACCCCGCTCCTCGCGAAGAAGCGCAACCCCAGGGCGCGCGTCGCCGCGACCCGCACGGCCGCGGGCACCGACGTCGACTTCGGTGCGCTGACCCGATTCCTGCTCCGCGACATCGAGCGCCGTGGCGCCGAGATCGCCACCAACCACCAGGTCACGTGGCTGAAGCGCCAGAAGAACGGCACCTGGAAGCTGCGCCTGCGCCACCTCGTCGGCAACACCCCGAAGACCATCAACGCGCGCTTCGTCTTCGTCGGCGCCGGCGGCGGCGCCCTCGCTCTGCTGCAGCACTCGGGCATCCCCGAGATCAAGGGCTTCGGCGGGTTCCCGATCTCGGGCCAGTTCTTCCGCACGACGAACCCGAAGCTCGTCGCGCAGCACAACGCGAAGGTCTATGGCAAGGCTGCGAAGGGCGCTCCGCCGATGTCGGTGCCGCACCTCGACACCCGCGTCGTCGACGGCGAGACCGCGCTGCTCTTCGGGCCGTACGCGGGCTTCACGCCGAAGTTCCTGAAGAGCTCGACGTGGTTCGACCTGCCGTTCTCGATCCGGCTGCACAACCTCGGCCCGATGATCCAGGTCGGCCTCAAGAACTTCGACCTCGTGAAGTACCTCGTCTCCGAGCTGCTCGCCTCGCGCGACAAGAAGCTCAAGGCGCTTCGCGAGTTCATGCCCACCGCGAAGAGCGAGGACTGGGAGCTCATCACCGCGGGCCAGCGCGTGCAGGTCATGAAGAAGGACCCCGAGAAGGGCGGCGTGCTGCAGTTCGGCACCGAGGTCATCACGGGCGCCGACGGCACCATCGCCGGCCTCCTCGGCGCCTCGCCCGGCGCTTCGACCGCTGCGCCCATCATGCTCGACGTGCTCGGCCGCTGCTTCCCCGACCGCATGGCGGAGTGGGAGCCGAAGCTGCGCGAGATGATCCCGAGCTACGGCACGAAGCTCTCGAGCGACCCCGAGGGCGCGGCCGCCTCGCTCGCGGCCACCGCGAAGGTGCTCGACCTCGCCTTCTGACACCCCGTTCGCCGAGACGACACGACGATGCCGTCTCGGCGGCGGTTGGCTTTCCCGGCGAGCTCTGGTACCGTCGTACCCGCTATGAAGTGAGCACACACCCTCGTCCCGCGCCTGAGGCGCCGTAGACATCGGGTGTGCGCACGGTTCTGATCACCCCGTGCTGACCGCGAGAGCACTCGCGTGCACCCATCCACGGCAATGCCCGGCGGGACCCATCTCCGCTCCCGGGCGGTCGTCGGCGCCGCGCGCCCGCGTTCCGCCAGCTCGGTGCATCGTGCGTGCAGCACGCGTGCCGCGGCATCCGTCGACTGCCCGGGGGCTTTCGCGCAAAGGGCGTATCGCATGGCTGTATCCGTCATCCATTCCCACCATCTCCGTGTCGACGGGCTCTCCGTCTCGTATCCCGATCGACGCGTGTTCTCCGACCTCGGCTTCGCCGTCGCGCCGGGCCAGCGGCTCGGGCTCATCGGCGAGAACGGCGCCGGCAAGTCCACGCTGCTCCGGCTCATGGCCGGCGAGTTCGAGCGAGCGGATGCCGCGGCATCCGTCGGCTTGGAAGCAACCACGTCAGGTCGCATCACTCGCCCGCTGCGCACCGCGCTGCTCTCCCAGGAGCTGCCGTTCGGCCCCGACGAGCGCATCGACGCGGTGCTCGAGGCCGCACTGGCCGAGGTGCGGGCGATCGAGCGCGAGCTCGATGCCGCGGCCGCGGCACTCGCCGACGACTCGTCGGGCGATCGCTCCGTCGTCGCCGAGCGCTACTCGGCAGCACTCGACGCCGCCGAACGCGCCGACGTGTGGAGCGCCGAGGCGCGCCGCGACGAACTGCTCGACGGACTCGGTGTCGGCTCGCTCGGCCTCGACCGCCGCGTCGACGAGCTCTCGGGCGGGCAGCGCTCGCGGTTCGCACTCGCCGCGCTGCTGCTCAGCGCGCCCGAGGCCCTCCTGCTCGATGAGCCGACGAACCACCTCGACGACGCCGCCGCGGCATTCCTCGAGGCCCGACTCCGCGCGTGGCGCGGGCCGGTCGTCTTCGCGAGCCATGACCGGGCGTTCCTCGACGGGGCGGCCACCGGGCTCCTCGACCTCGACCCGGGGCGGGCGGGCGCGCTCGCGCTCGCCGGAGCACGATCCGCGCCCGGCATGCAGGACGCAGCGCCCGACCGGTCGCTCGCGGCTGCGGGCGGCACCGTCTTCGGGGGCGGGTTCAGCGAGTTCCTCGAGGTGAAAGCCGAGGAGCGCGATCGCTGGCGCCGCCAGTACGACGACGAGCAGGAGGAGCTCCGGCGACTTCGGATCGGCTTCGCCGAGACCTCCCGCGCCGTGTCGCACAACGCGCCCATCTCCGACAGGAACAAGATGGCGTTCGGTCGCCGCGGCGACCGCGTCGAGCAGCAGGTGAGCCGGCGCGTGCGCAATGCCCAGCTCAGGCTCGAGACCCTCGAGCGCGAGCAGGTGCGGAAGCCGCCCGCGCCGCTCGTCTTCGCCGGCATCCCGTCGGGCTCGCACGCGTTCGACGAGGAGTCCGGGCTGCTGGTGCAGCTCTCGGAGATCGCCGTCGACGGCCGCCTCTCGCTCGAGGCGCTGCAGGTGGCACCGCTCACGAGGCTGCTCGTGACCGGGGCGAACGGCGCGGGCAAGTCGACGCTCCTGAACGTGCTCGCGGGCGCGCAGCGCGTCGACCGCGGCATCGTGCACCGGCGGAAAGGGCTGCGCGTGCAACTGCTCGAGCAGGACGTGCGGTTCGCCGACCCCGACGCCTCGCCGCGCCGGCTGTACGAGCGCACGCTCGGCGAGCGGCGGGCGGAGCAGGTGCCGCTCGGCAGCCTCGGCCTGATCGCCCCGCGCGACGAGTCGCGGCCGGTCGGCGCGCTGTCGGTCGGGCAGCAGCGCCGGCTCGCGCTCGCACTCGTGATCGCCCGGCCGCCGCACGTGTTCCTGCTCGACGAGCCGACCAACCACCTGTCGCTCGCGCTCGCGACCGACCTCGAGGAGGCGCTCGGCGCCTATCCCGGCGCGGTCGTCATCGCGAGCCACGACCGGTGGCTCCGGCGCCGTTGGGCGGGGGAGGAGCTCGAGCTCGCGGCGGGCAGCGCCGTGCCGGCCGTCGCGCTCCGGTGAGGCGAGCGGATGCCGCGG
>NZ_JBHURI010000093.1:0-14602 GCF_042673425.1 Agromyces sp. NPDC056965
ACAACACAAGCAGAAAAGCCCTCGCGATCGCGAGGGCTTTTCTGCTTGTGTTGTCGCATGTCACATACGTGACCCCAGCGGGATTTGAACCCGCGCTGCCGCCGTGAGAGGGCGGTGTCCTAGGCCGCTAAACGATGGGGCCGAATCGACAACTTGAAGAGTATGACACAGCTTCGGGGCCGCTGCAAAATCGAGGCCGCCGCTGCATCCGATCGCCGCCGCAGGCAGCGCTCGCGGCTCGTCAGCCGAACACCGAGAGCGCCCCCGGAACGATCTCGATGTCGACCGGCAGCTGCCCGATCCGCTCGCCGTCGGCGTAGGCGACGATGTCGTCGGCTTCGATGCGCACCTCGCGCCCGGTGACGAATTCCACGGCCGGATGGTCGGTGTGGCGCCCCGCGAACACCTTCGGGAAGACGGCCACGAGACGGGCCCGGGACAGCGGGTGCACGATGAAGACGTCGAGCAGCCCATCGCCGAGATCGGCGTGCGGCACGATTCGCATGCCGCCGCCGATGGACGAGTTGTTGGCGACCGAGACCAGCATCGCGCGCTGCTCGCGCCGCACCCCGTCGATCGTGATCGCGTAGCTGCGCGGGCGGAAGGTCACGAGCTCCCGCACCATCGCGAGCGTGTAGCGGCTCGGGCCCTTCGGGCGGGACATCCCGTTCGCGCGCTCGTTGACGACGGCGTCGAACCCCGCCGACACGACGGAGGCGAACCACGTGCGCAACTCGCCGTGCCGGATCAGGCCCGCGTCGATCACGCGGGGCGGACGGCGGAGCGCCTCGACGAGCGCATCGGTCGCAGCAGCCGGGTCATCGAACGGCAGCCCGAGACCGCGCGCGAGGTCGTTGCCGGTGCCGGCCGGCACGATGCCGAGCGGCACGCCCGTGCCGGCGAGCAGGTTCACCCCGAGCGAGACCATGCCGTCCCCGCCGACCACCACGAGGCCGTCGGTGCCGAGCGAGAAGGCCGACTCCACCTCCCGGCGAAGCAACTCGAAGTTCGCCTCGCGCAGCACCGTCACCTCGAACCCCTCGCGCATCAGCCGTTCGGCGACAGCGGGGCCGACGGCGCGATTGCGTCCGAAGGAGGCAGCGGGGTTGATCGCGACGAGGAGTCGCCGTGGGGCGCTGGACATGGAGCGATTCTGGCAGGCACCCGAGCCTTGCGCGACGACGACGCGAAGGTGTTGGCTCGGAGCATGCGCCTCACGAAGCTCGAACACGCCGCGCTCGCCATCGAGGACTCGGGCGACAAGCTCTACATCGACCCCGGCAAGTTCACGACGCCGATCACCGAGTCGGCGGGCACCGTGGCCGTCGTCATCACGCACCGGCACGACGACCACTGGACGCCCGAGCAGCTCGCGCGCATCATCGAGGCGAACCCCGGGGTGCGCATCTTCGGCCCGGCAGGGGTCGCCGAAGCCGCCGCCGGCTTCCCCGTCGAGACGGTCGAGGCGGGCGACGTCGTCGACGTCGAGCCCTTCCGGCTGCGGTTCTTCGGCGGCCGGCACGCCGTGATCCACCCGTCGATCCCCGTGATCGACAACCTCGGCGTGCTCGTGAACGATGCGCTGTACTACGCGGGCGACTCGTTCACGGTGCCGGGCGTGCCCGTCGATGTGCTCGCGGCGCCCGCCGGCGCACCCTGGATGAAGATCAGCGAGGCAATGGACTACGTCGTCGAGGTGGCGCCCCGACGGGCGTTCCCGACCCACGAGATGGTGCTCTCCCGAGCGGGAAAGGCGCTGTCGAACGCCCGCCTCGCCTGGGCGACCGAGCAGGGCGGCGGCGAGTACCTGCCGCTCGAGCCGGGCGACACGCTCGACTTCTGACGCCCGCTCCGATCGCGCGGGCCCCGATCAGCCGACGGATGCCTCGGAGCTCTCGACCTTCACGACGAACGTCTGCGCGCGAGCCGCGGCGAGCGGCGTCATGCGTGCCTCGACGCGAAGCCGGCCCGTCGCGCCCGGCAGGAACCAGACGAGGTGGTCGGGCGAATCGCACTCGGCATCGACCGGCGTGAGGCTCTCTGCGGTGCGTCCGCCGACGGCGGCCCAGGCCGCCTCGATGGCCGCGCGTCGCTCGCCGTATGGCACGTCGAGACCCGCGTTCGTCGCGAGCACGGCCGACGCTGCGGCATCCGACCAGTCGTTCACGAGCGCGCTGAGCACGACGGACGCCTCGAGCGTCTCGGGCCACGGCACGGGCGACGGCGTGACGGGGCTCCGCTGGTCGGCCGCGTCGAGCACGATCGAGAGGGCCTGCTCCGCGCCCTGCGAGACTCGCGCGTACGTCGCGTTCTCGAACGCCACGACGCCCAGACCGGATGCCGCGTGCCAGCGCATGTGCGCGCTGAATCCCGGGTATCCGCCCGAGTGCGACGCGATCGCACCGAACCGCTCGTCGAACTCGACGAAGAGGCCGAACCCGTAGCCGTACACGACCGGCGGCGGCGACGACGCGCCGGGGATCGGCGGCGGCGTGTGACGGTTCGGGGCGACGCGCATGAGCTGCTGCATCTCACGCCGGCTCGTGGCACCGAGGGGGCCGCGCTCCACCCCTGTCGAGGCCTCCGCGAGCCAACTCCCCCAGGTCGCGAGACTCCTCGCACTGGCGAACAGTCCGCCGATCGACGAGAACACGCCCGGTCCGGTGAACGGGAGCGCGAGCCATCCGTCGCCCTCGGTCTTCCGGTGACCCGTTGCGAGCGGCACGGCCGGGTCGGAGGGCCGCTCGAACCGCATGTCCAGGCCGAGCGGCTCGATGAACTCGTGCGTCACGAAGTCGGTGAAGGTCGCCCCCGACACCCGCTCGATGACCTGGCCGAGCACGGCGTACCCGAGGTTCGAGTACTCGAACGCGGTGCCGGGAACCGTGGCGCAGCGGATGCCCGCCGCCAGCGTGGCGCTGAACTCCTCGCGCGTCATCGACTCCTCGCGATCGGCCCACGGGTCGTCGGTGGGCAGACCGCCCGACATGGTCATGAGCATGCGCACGGTCGGATCGACCTCGAGGTCGCCCGGGATCTCGGGCACGAACTCCGGCACGAACGAGCGGGCAGTGGCGTCGAGCTCGAGCAGGCCTCGATCGCGGAGCAGGAGCAGTGCCGCCGCGGTGAAGCTCTTCGTGCAGCTCGCGATGCGGAACAGCGTGTCGGGGCCGGGCGCGGGGCGCGCCGGATCGAGCGACGCGACACCGGCGCCGGCGCTCGCGACGATGCCGCTGCGGTCGAAGACGGCCCAGCTCGCCCCCGGGGCGGTGCCGGCCTCGATGCGATCGGCGAAGACGGCCTCGACGGCGTGCAGGGTACTGGCGGCGACGGTCATGTTGCTCCTCGTGCGGCGCCCAGCGGCGGGAGCCCCAACCAGCGTACAAGTCGGAGGTTTCGCACGAGATCGCCAGGGGCACCTGTCGCTCTCCGACAACGCCGCACCGGTTCCGGTGCGCACCATTTGGTGATTCGCACACAACTTCACAGGGGTACGTTGACGAAACCTCAGCCGCTGATACGTTCATGTCACTTCGGGGTCGCTCCGCTCCCCGACAGCGCCAACGTCGGCGTCGTCGGATGCCGCGCCCCGCGCCTCATGCGCTCGGCCCACCCTCGCCGAGCGACGGCGGCGGCCACGGCACCGGTCGCGAATCCTGCACCCCCATCTCGGCGCGCTCTCGCGCGCGCCCGCACACCTGGAGTCTCTCAATGACGAGAATCGAACCCGCCTCCGAGCACCAGCACGGTGTCGGTCTCAAGATCGCCGTCATCGTGCTCGCGCTCGCGCTCGCGACGATGACGACCCTCTTCCTGCTCACCACGAGCAAGATCGCGGGCGGCTCCGCCGAGCTCGCGGCCGGAGCGTCGCAGACCAGCGAGGGCTCGCAGAAGGTGGCCGACGGCGCGGGCGACCTGGCGGCCGGCAGCACGAAGCTCAGCGACGGCGCAGCGGATGCCGCGACGGGCGCGACGAAGCTCGAGACAGGGGCCGCCTCAGCGTCTGCCGGCGCCGAGCAGGTACGCGCAGGGGCCGATGCGGCCGCTCTCGGCGCGGCCTCCCTCGCCGATGGCGCCGCTGCCACCGTGTCCGGCGCGGACTCGCTGAGCACGGGCGCGAGCAAGTCGGCCGATGGCGCTGCGCAACTCGCGGCCGGTGCCGGCACCCTTGCCGCTGGCGCGCAGCAGCTCGCCCAGGGCGCCGCAGCGGCGGACTCCAAGATTCCGGAACTGCGCGGTGGCCTTGCACTCGTGACCGCAGGCATCACCAAGTTCAACGACGACGCGAAGGGATATCTGGCGACCGAGTCGGGCAGGCTGTCGGGCGGACTCGGCCTCCTCGACACGACCCTCGCTGATCTCAAGACGAACCTGGACCTCAGCGACCCGGTGAACGCTGCGAAGTACACCGCACTGGAGACGATCACCGATCAGCTCCAGGCCGGCGTCACGGGGATGCAGGTCAACGCACCGAAGGTGCTCGGCGGCGGCTTCGCCGGGCTCCAGGCCGGCGTCGGCCAGGTCGACGCCGGGCTCGCCAAGTTCGATGCCGAGGCGACGTCTCCGCTCGCGACGAAGTCGGGCGAACTCGCGGCAGGTGCGGCGAACCTCGCGGCGAAGAGCGGCGAACTGAGCGCCGGGGCGTCGCAGGTGTCGGCCGGTGCGAGTTCCCTCGTCGACGGCACCTTCCGACTCGCCGAAGGCGCCGACAACCTCTCTGCGGGCACGAGCACGTTGAACGCCGGGGCCGCGAACCTCGCGACCGGCGCGAAGAACCTCTCAGCCGGCGCCTCAGCGCTCGCCGATGGCACGAGCGAACTCGCGACCGGCTCGAAGACGCTCGCGAGCGGGGCATCCGACCTCGCCGACGGCACGGCGGAGCTGAGCGACGGCAACGCGCTCGTCGCCGAAGGCAGCGAGACGCTCGCGACCGGAGCGGCCGGGGTCTCCCCTGCCACGATGGTGCCGTGGCTCCTCGTCGCGCTCGGCGTCGGCGCTGCGGCGATCGCCGCTTGGATCATTCACCGCGTGCGGTTCGCACGACGGGAGTCGGTCACCGCCTGAGCCCGGATGCTCCGGCAGCGAGGTCAGTGGCCTCGGTCGTCTCCACGACCGGGGCCACCGCGCCGTCCGTCATCGCCCGGGCCCCCGTCGCCCCGGCCTCCACCGGTGTCGGGCCAGCCGTCGCCGGAATCCTGCTCGTCGAGACCCTGCACCTGCGTCTCGGGGTCTGGAGCCGGAGTCTCGGTGCCGGGCGCCGGAGCCCGAGGCGGTGCGGCCGGCTGGCCCGGGTTGGCGACCGTGAATGCGTCGCCGCCGTACTTCGCGGCCGCCACCGACATGACCATGGGCCACATGCGGTGACGGGCCGTCGCAGCGGTGCCGTTGCCGAAGGAGATGCCGCGCTGGTTCGCGTCGCCGTAGAGGCTCACGACACCGGCGACGGTCGCCACCTTCGAACTGGCACCGGCCATCCAGGTGTCCTTGTTGCCGTCGGTCGTGCCGGTCTTGCCGATCAGCGGCACATGCGGATTCGTGGAGCGGTTCGACTCCGTCGCCGTGCCACCCGTCATCACGCTCTGCATCGCGAAGTGCATCGCTGCGGCCACCTCTGGCGAAACCGCAGGCGCGCAGGTGGATTTCGGCACCGCGACCTCATTGCCGTCGCGGTCGACGATGCGATCGATCGCGACCGGCGTGCACGTCACCCCGTTGTTGGCGATGCCGGCGAACGCGATCGCGAGGCTGAGCGGCGCGACCTCGTTCGTACCGAGCACCGATGACGGCCCCTGCTGCAGCGGATCGCCGTCGGCTCGGTGCATGCCGAACGCCTCGGCGGTCTTGCGGATCCCGCAGAGATCCAGCTTCTTCGCCATGCCGACGAAGCCGGTGTTGATCGACCCGATGGTCGATTCGAGCGCGGAGTAGTTGGCGCCCGACTCGTTGGCGTCGTTCTTGGGTGCCCACTTCTCGGCGGTCGCGTTCACCGGGCCGTTGCAGCTGTCTTGGAAGATCCCCCAGTTCGACTTCGGCTTCGAGTCGACCCGTTCGTTCAACGAATGCCCCTCGTTCAGCCATTGAGCGAGGGTGAACACCTTGTACGTGGACCCGGGTTGGAACCCGCTCGATCCGCCCTGCGGGTAGTCGGTGTTGAAGTTGACGCTCGTGTACTGCGGACCTGTCGCGAGCACGTCCGGGTCCTGGCTGTACACCTTGTTCTGTGCCATCGCGAGCACCCGGCCCGTACCGACCTGGACGCTCGAGATCACGCTGCCGACGTCCCAACCGGGGTAGGTCTGCGGCACGTTCTGTGCGATCGCGGCCTCAGCGGCGTTCTGCAGGTCGAGGTCGAGTGTCGTGTAGACGTCGTACCCACCACGCTTGAAGTTGCGCATGCGCGTCTCGGCGTCCTCTCCGAAGGTCGGATCGGTCTGCAGGATGTTCTTCACGTAGTCGCAGAAGTACGCGGATCCATGAGCGGTCTGGCAGCCGGTGCTCGGCTCGGTGATGACCGGCTCGATCGGCGCGGCGAGCGCGGCGTCGTACTCCTCTTGCGTGATCTTGTGCTCCGACAGCATGTGATCGAGGATGTAGTCGCGGCGCTCCTTGTTCTTCGCATACCCGTTCGCCGCGCCGTTCTCCTCGCTCTCGGGCTTGTCGATCTGGAACTTCACGGGGTTGTTGACGATCGCGAGCAATGATGCAGCCTGCGCGAGCGTGAGGTTCGCCGCACTCGTCGAGTAGTAGTAGTTGGCAGCCGCCTCGATGCCGTAGACCGTTCCGCCGAAGCCGGCGATGTTCAGGTAGCCGAGCAGGATCTCGCTCTTCGAGTACCGCTTCTCGACACCGATCGCGAGTCGCATCTCTTTGAGCTTGCGCTCGATTCCGGCGCTGCCGTCGGACTCGGTGGCCGATTCATAGCATTTGACCCGTTCGGCCTCGACGCGCGCGGCGCGATCGTCGTAGGTGAGCGCGGCCACCTCCTCTTCGGTGAGCCCCTCGATGGCGGTGACATGGGCCTCCGCTTCGCACTCCTGTACGCGCACGTTCTTCACGTACTGCTGCGCGATGGACGAACCGCCCTGCGTACGACCACCGGTCGCGGTCTTGACCGCCGCGCGAAGCGTGCCCTGGAGGTCGACGCCGCCGTGGTCGTAGAACCGCGGATCCTCGCCGGCGATCGCGGCATCCTTCACGTACTGGTTGATCGCGTCCCAGCCGACCTCGACGCGATTCTGGTCGTAGAACGAGGCGAGCAGCAGGGGCGCACCGTCTGGGCCGGTGGCGTAGATGTTGCTCTTCTCGGAGAGCTCGTCGATCTCGAGATAGCCCGGAAGGTTCTCGAACATGCCGATGCTGCCGGATGCCGCGATGCCGACGGTCGCGATCGCCGGCGTCACGCCCGCCACGACGAGCATGGCCACGCCGACGCTCGCCGCGATGAGCCCCACGAAACCGCCGATGACGCCGAGCGGCGTTCGCGTCTCTCGGAAGTCACGATTCCGCATGTTCTCAGAACCCATGGCTCACCCATCCCCTGCCGACGTCTCACGATGGCGTCCGAGCCAGTAGGGAGGCCCGGACGGTGCCGACACTCAATGCAAGCGCAGCGCACCGCGGATGTCCAGCCCGCTCGTGGATCGCTGCCCGCCGGGCACGTCGGCCCACTGCCGCCATGAGCCTCACCGAGCGCCCGTCGCGGGCACCGGCGCGCCGGCCAGCCAGTCGAGTGCCCGCACGAGCAGCTCGCGATGGCCGGGTGAGGCGAACGAGCGCACGTCGTGGCCGAGCGCGTCGTAGACGAGGCGGGAACGCCCGGACTCGCGAGCCCAGACGAGCGAATGCCGCCGACCGTCGTGCTCGTGCTCTGCGATCGGCTCGACCACGTCGAAACGCCGGAAGTCGGTGTACCGCTCGTCGAACACGCTGAAGTCGGCGAGATCTGCGGCGATGCCGTGCTCGCCGACGATGTGCACGCGAGCATCCCCGATGGGCGGATGCCACGAGAGTCCGCGCTCCCATCGCGCGCCGATCAGCCGATCGAATGCCGGATAGTCGCGCAGACTCGACGAAGCCGCGTGCATCGCCAGAATGCCGATCCCGCGATCGACGGCCGCGTCGAAAGCGGCATTCGCGGCAGCGACCACTTGGGCGTCGGCGACGTCGCCCGGCTGCGGTCCTCCGGGCACCGGGACTCGCGAGTCGGGCACGTCGCTCGGCACGGGCCCCGACGGATCACCCGCATTCACGACGATGAGACGTACCGAATCATCGAGCCCGGCGAGTGCGGCGTCGATGTCGCGCGTGACGATCGTCGTGATGCCGGCACCCTCGAGCACCTCGGCGAGCGCCGCGCTCGTCTCGGCGTACGGATGCCACGGGTCGGCGTACCGGCCGGATCCGCTCAGGATGACGGCGCGCACGACACCTCCTCGAGCATCGCGCCCGTTCGAACCGGAGCAGCCTCATGAACCGGGGGCGCAGGAGGCTCGATGCGGAACGTCTCGTACGGAATGCGCGCGACGAGGTCGAGCGCGAGGGCTGCGGCATCCGACTCGCTGAGCCGGTGGGCGACGACGAGCGAGGCGAGGTAGGCGGCATCCGTCCGGCGCGACATGTCGTGCCGGGCGGGGATCGAGCAGAACGCCCGGGTGTCGTCGATGAATCCGGAGGTCTTCTCGAAGCCCGCCGTCTCGGTGACCGCATGCCTGAACCGCTCGATCGCCGAGGGAGCGTCGAGGAACCACCACGGTGCGCCGATGAAGACGGTCGGGTAGAAGCCCGCAAGGGGCGCGATCTCGCGCGAGAATGCCGTCTCGTCGACGGTGAACAGCACGAGCCGCAGTCGCGGATCCGTTCCGAAGTCGTTGAGCGCGCGGCGCAACGGATCGGTGAACGCCGCGACGCCCGGCAGGTCGTGGCCGCTGTCGGGACCGTGCCGCAGGAGGGTCGGCCGGTGGTGGTTGCGGATCACGCCGGGGTGCAGCTGCATGACCATGCCGTCGTCAACGGACATCTCGATGAGCCGGTACAGCAGGTCGCGGCGATAGGCCACGGCATCGGCGGGGCTCACCGAGCCGGCGAGTCCCGCCGCGTGAATGCGCTCGGCGTCGCGAGCGTCGATCGGCGACGCCCAAGCGTCGGGCACACCGCTGTCGGTCGCGGTGCCCCCCTGGGCGCGGAAGTAGGCGCGGCGGATGCGGAGCGCTTCGAGGAGCCCCTCGTGCGTGCCGCAGTCGACCGCCGCTGCTGTTGCGAGCTCGTCGAGCGCTGCGGCCCAGCCCGAGGCCGACGGATCCATGTAGCGATCGGCCCGGAACGTCGGCAGCACGCGACCGGGGAACGCGTGGTCGGCCGCGAGGCGTCGATGCGCTGCGAGGTCGTCTGCGGGGTCGTCGGTCGTCGCGAGCACGTCGATGCCGAACCGCTCGAAGAGCGCGCGCGGCCGGTAGGCCGGGGTCGCGAGCAGCGCGTCGATGCGATCGTAGATCGCGTCGGCTGATGCCTCGTCGAGCTGCTGGGGGACACCGAAGACCTGGGTCAGCTGGAACTCGAGCCAGTACCGCACCGGGGTGCCGCGGAACCGCGACCAGTATCGAGCGAGCAGGCGCCACGCCGCTCGCGGATCTCCGGCGAGTTCGTCGAGCGGCACGCCGGACGCGTGCAGCAGGCGGGTCACGTAGTGGTCCGGTGTGACGAGCAGCTCGGCCGGGTTCGCGAACGGCCGGTCGTCGGCGAGCATCAGTGCATCGACGTGGCTGTGCGGCGAGACGACCGGCGCATGCTCGACCAAGGCGTGCAGCGATCGTGCGAGCTCGCGTGCGGCCGGGTCCGCGGGGAAGAGTCGGTCGGGATGCATCGTCGGCAGTGTCATCTGGTCTCTCCGGTGAGGAATCGAACGCCCGTCGGTCTCGATCGCGCTCCGGAGCAGCGTACCCACATGCGGCACAAGTTGGCAAACGATTGCCACTATGATTGGACGACGCCGAGCTGAACGAGGAGGGCCCGTGGACGGAGCCGTGACGTACCGAGACGCGACGACGGGCGATGCCCCGACTCGCATCGTGCACCTCGGCGTCGGCGCCTTCCATCGCGCCCACCAGGCCTGGTACACCCACGAGGCCAACGAGTGGGCACGCGGGGCACGGGACAGCGCACACGGCGGTCGGGCCGACCGCGCGCCGGATCGCTGGGCGATCGCCGCATTCACCGGTCGACGCGGCGACGCGGCCGCGCTCCTCACGCGCCAGCGCGGCGTGTACGCATTGGTGAGTCGCGCGCGATCGGGCGACACGGCGCAGACCATCACGAGCATCGATCGGGCCATCGATGGCCGCGACACCGCAGCATGGCTCGCCCACGCTGCCGCACCGAGCACGGCGGTCATCTCGCTGACCATCACGGAGGCGGGCTACCTCCTCGACTCGCGCGGACGACTCGACCGCGCGAACTCCGAGGTCGCCGCCGACCTGCACGCGCTCCGTGCGAGCTCCGGCACCGCCCACGCCGCTCCCCCGCTCGTCACGGCCGCCGCGCGCCTCGCAGCGGCATTCGCGGAGCGACGACGCACGGGCGCGGGCCCGATGGCCGTGATGAGCTGCGACAACCTCGCCGAGAACGGCGAGGTGACCCGGCGCATCGTCGAGGCCGCCGCTCGCTCGATCGACCCGTCGCTCGCCGCGTGGATCGACGCCAACGTCTCGTTCGTCTCCTCGATGGTCGACCGCATCACCCCGCGAACGACGCCTGCGGACGTTGCGACGGCCCGCCGGCTCACCGGCGTGGCCGACGCGGCGACGGTCGTCGCCGAACCCTTCTCGGACTGGGTGATCGCGGGCGAGTTCCCGTCCAGCCGCCCGCGCTGGGAGGCCGCAGGCGCCCGCATCGTCGACGATCTCGCCCCGTTCGAGGAGCGGAAGCTCCGCCTGTTGAACGGCGCGCACTCACTGCTCGCCTACCACGGGCTGTTGCGCGACTTCGAGTCGGTCGACGAGGCATTCGCCGACGACGCACTGCGCGACCTCGTCGAGGAGTACTGGAACGAGGCTTCCGCAAGCTGCGCGCTGCCCCGGGACGAACTCGATGCTGCGATCGCCGGCACCCGCGAACGGTTCGCGAATCCGCGCATCCGGCATCGTCTGGCGCAGATCGCAGAGGGCGGCCGACACAAGCTGCCGCAACGTATCGTGCCCGTGCTGGCGGCCGGGCTCCAGCGCGGAGAACAACCGCGGGCGGCGGCTTCCGTCATCGCCGCCTGGCAGCGGAGTCAACTCGATGCCACCGGCGAGACGGAGCCCGTGGCGACGGCCGAGCTCCTGGCCGGTATCCCCGACGCCGGGCTCGCGAGCGAAATCTCCCGGCTCGTCGATCGCGAATTCCGTATTCTGGGTCGAACCGGCCCGATCCGGGCCGTGAGTTGAGGGGAAGACGCATGCCGGATCACCGTCCGCTCGATGACCACGACGATGACGCATCGCCCTCCGACCTCCAGGGGTCGCCGGGCGACAGCGAAGCCGGATCGGTCACGATCTACGACGTCGCACGCCTCGCGGGCGTGAACCCGTCGACGGTCTCGCGTGCGCTCAACAAGCCCGGGCGGGTGAGCGCGGCCACCGAGAAGCGCATCCGTGCCGCGGCGACGACGCTCAATTACCACGTGAACCCGATGGCGCGGGCCCTGCCGACCGGGAGGACCGCGATCGTCGGCCTCCTCGTCTCCGACTTCACGAACCCGGTGTTCTTCGACGTCGTGCGCGGAGCAGAGAGCGCCGCCACGGCCCGCGGGTACACGCTCGTGCTCGCCGAGTCCGAGGAATCCGACACGAAGGAGCTGGAGCACGCCAACCGGCTCATGCGGATGGTCGACGGCCTGATCCTCGCGACACCGCGCATGCCCGACGACGACATCCGTGCACTCGCGGCGCAGAAGCCGGTCACGGTCGTGAACCGCCGGGTCGACGGCGTGCTGTCGGTGGTGCCCGACCTCGGCTCGGGGATCGCCGACGCGGTGCGCCATCTGCGTTCACTCGGACACCGACGCATCGCCTACCTCGCCGGGCCCGAACTCTCGTGGATGGCCGGGCAGCGCGGCGAGCTGCTGGCGCGGCGCTGCGAGTGGGCGCAGCTCGAGTGCATCCGACTCGGCCCGGTCGCGCCGACGATCGAGGGCGGTCGGCGCAGTGCGCAATCGATCAGGGAGAGCGGCGTCACGGCGGTCGTGGCCTACAACGACCTCGTCGCGATCGGACTCATGCAGGAGCTCGCGGAGGCGGGCATCGATGTGCCGGCCGAGATCAGCGTGCTCGGATTCGACGACATCTTCGGCGCGAACCTGACGTCTCCCACGCTGACGACGATCAAATCGCCCTTGCGCGAAGAAGGGGAGTTCTCGCTGACCTCGCTCCTCTCACTCATCGACGTCGGCTCGGCGGTCGATCGCCCGCTCTTCGAGATCGAGACCCAACTCGTCGTGCGAGCCTCGACAGGGCCGGCCGCGGGGTGAGCGCCGCGGGGTAAGGGCCGCGGGGTAGGCGTTGCCCGAGGCCGGAGCCGCGCCATCTCGAATGCGCAGCTGCGCCGATTCCCGACGAACTGGTAGGATTTGGCAAACGCTTGCCAACATCCCGAGGGAGATCACTCAGCCATGCGCATCATCGCCGCCGACGTCATCGTGACGAGTCCGGATCGAAACTTCGTCACGCTGCAGCTGACCACCGACGACGGGGTCACCGGCCTCGGCGACGCGACACTCAACGGCCGCGAGCTCGCCGTCGTCGCCTACCTTCGGGAGCACGTCGCTCCGCTGCTCCTCGACCGCGACCCTCATGCGATCGAAGACACCTGGCAGTTCCTGTACCGCAGCGCGTACTGGCGGCGCGGCCCGGTCACGATGGCCGCGATCGCCGCCGTCGACATGGCGCTCTGGGACATCAAGGCGAAGGTCGCGGGGCTCCCGCTCTATCAACTGCTCGGCGGCGCGAGCCGCCGCGGCGCCCTCGCCTACGGGCACGCGAGCGGTCGCGACATCCCCGAACTCCTCGACTCGGTTCGCGAACACCTCGCACTCGGCTACCGGGCGATACGCATTCAGACCGCGGTGCCGGGCATCGACGCCGTCTACGGCGTCGCCGCCCAGCCCTCGGTCGACGGTGTGCGCTACGACTACGAGCCCGCGCAGCGCGGCGCCCTGCCGGCCGAGGAGGACTGGGACACCCGCGCCTATCTGCGCCACCTGCCCGGTGTCTTCGAGGCCGTTCGCCACGAGTTCGGACCCGAGTTGCCGCTGCTGCACGACGGACACCATCGGATGACCCCGATCCAGGCGGCTCGCCTCGGTCGCGACCTCGAACCCTACGATCTCTTCTGGCTCGAGGACTGCACACCCGCCGAGAACCAGGACGCGTTGCGCCTCGTGCGCAGCCACACGATCACCCCGCTCGCGATCGGCGAGGTCTTCAACACGGTGTGGGACTTCCAGCACCTCATCCGCGACCAGCTCATCGACTACGTGCGCGCCGCCGTCACGCACGCGGGCGGCATCACCCCGATGCGCAAGATCCTCGACTACGCGGCGCAGTACCAGATCAAGTCGGGTATCCACGGTCCGACCGACATCTCCCCGGTGGGCATGGCCGCCGCCCTGCACCTCGACCTCGCGGTGCACAACTTCGGAATCCAGGAGTACATGCGCCACGGCGATCGGACGAACGAGGTGTTCCGTCAGTCGTTCAGCTTCGAGGGCGGGCTGCTGCACCCGGGCGATCAGCCGGGCCTCGGCGTCACCCTCGATCGCGCCGCGGCCGAGGCGCACCCGTATCGTGCCGCATACCTGCCGTACAACCGGCTGAAGGACGGAACCGTCCATGACTGGTGAGCCGGGCCGCCCCTGCTCCCCCGCCGAGGGGGCCGACGTCGCCGACGGTGGCACGATCGTCTTCATCGGCGACAGCGTCACCGATTGCGGACGCCGTGCCGAGCATGCGCCCTCGGCGCCGGATATGTCGCGATCGTCGCCGAGCGGATGTCGCGTGGCGGCTCAGCGCTCCCCCGCATCGTGAATGCCGGGGTGAACGGCAATCGAGTTCGCGACCTGTCGCCCCGGCTCACCGACGACGTGCTCTCGCACCACCCCGACGTCGTCTCGATCGGCATCGGCGTGAACGATACCTGGCGCCGTTTCGATCGCGACGACGAGACGCCCGGCGAGCTGTTCGAGGCCGGGTACCGTGAGGTGCTCGACGCGCTCGACGCCGAGGGCCTGCACCCCGGCTCGATCGTGTTCGTCGAACCCTTCCTGCTGCCCGTGCGCGATGAGCACGTCGCGTGGCTCGCCGACCTCGAGCCCAAGATCGAGATCGTCCGCCGACTCGCTCGCGAGTCGGGCGGGGTGCTCGTCCCGGTCGACACCGTGTTGCGCGCAGCTGCCGCCACCGCCGGCCGTGCCGCCCTCGCCCCCGATGGCGTGCACCCGAGCCCGGCCGGGCACGAGATCATCGCCGACGCCTGGCTCGACGCGACGCGATCATTGCGCGGATCACCGGGGGTCGGGTAGCACCTGGCACGCGTCGAACGACAGCGAGGGCGGATGCCGTACGGCATCCGC
>NZ_JBHURI010000094.1:0-14523 GCF_042673425.1 Agromyces sp. NPDC056965
CGAGAGCTCGTCGGGGCCGTTCAGCGTCTGTGCCGGGCAGGGGCAGCGGGTCAGCCCTGTGCGCGGCGGTTGCCGCGCGAGTTGCCCGAAGGCGAGACGAGGCTGCCGACGCGCAGCGGGGCCTTGCCGCCGGAGCGACCGTTCGTCGAACGCTGAGCGCCCGTCGTCTGGGCGCCGCGGCCTTGGCCGCCGCCCTGCTTGGGCGCGTTCGCGCGTGCCTCGGCGGGGCGACCCGAGCGGTCGCGACGGGGTGCGCCGGCGACATCCGCCTGGCCGCCGTTGCCGCCGCGGCCGCGACCGCGGCCCTGGCCGGAGCCCGTGCGGGCCTCGCCGCTCCGCTCGCCGCCGCGCTCGTCGCGAGCGGCGCGCTTGCGCTGTGCGTTGGCACCCTGCGAACGACCGCCGCCGCCCTGCGGCTGGGCCGCGGCGCGAGGCGCGGGCTTCACGTACGGCGCGACGTCGCCGACGAGGGCGGTGACGGCCGGCGAGGTCGCGGTGACCTGCTGCGGCGTGACGGTGATCGCGGCCTTGCGGAGCAGGGTCTTCAGGTCCTGCTTCTGCGCGGGCAGGCTGATGGTGACGACGTCGCCCTCGCTGCCGGCGCGGGCGGTGCGGCCGGAGCGGTGCAGGTACGCCTTGTGCTCCATGGGCGGGTCGACGTGGATCACGAGCTCGATGGCGTCGACGTGCACGCCGCGAGCTGCGACATCCGTGGCGACCATGACGTTGGCCGAGCCGTCGGAGAACGCGGCGAGGTTGCGGTCGCGCTGCGGCTGCGACAGGTTGCCGTGCAGGTCGACGGCGGGGATGCCCTGCTCGGTGAGCTTCTTCGCGAGCTTCTTCGCGTGGTGCTTCGTGCGCATGAAGAGGATGCGGCGGCCGGTGCCCGAGGCGAGGGCCTTCACGAGGTCGTTCTTCGCGTCGACGTCGGCGACCTCGAAGACGTGGTGGGTCATCGCGGCGACGTGCGAGGTGGCCTCGTCGACCGAGTGCAGCACCTCGTTGTGGAGGAAGCGCTTGACGAGCTTGTCCACGCCGTTGTCGAGCGTCGCCGAGAAGAGCAGGCGCTGGCCGTCGGAGGGGGTCTTGTCCATGATGCGCGTGACGACCGGCAGGAAGCCGAGGTCGGCCATGTGGTCGGCCTCGTCGAGCACGGTGATCTCGATCGCGTCGAGCGTGACGAAGCCCTGCTTCATGAGGTCTTCGAGGCGGCCGGGGCAGGCGACGACGATGTCGACGCCGCCGCGCAGCGCCTCGACCTGGCGCTTCTGGTTGATGCCGCCGAAGATCGTCGTGGTCTTCAGGTCGTAGGCGGCGGCGAGCGGTGCGAGCACCGCGTCGATCTGGGTGGCGAGCTCGCGGGTCGGGGCGAGCACGAGGGCGAGCGGGCGGCCCGGGCGGCGACGGCCGCCGGCGAGCGAGGTGCCGAGGCGCGCCACCATGGGCAGCGCGAAGGCGATGGTCTTGCCCGAGCCGGTCTTGCCGCGGCCGAGCACGTCGCGTCCTGCGAGCGTGTCGGGCAGCGTGTCGACCTGGATCGGGAACGCGGTGGTCTTGCCGTCGGCGGCGAGGGCCGCGACGAGTGGGGCGGGCACGCCGAGCGTGCTGAAGGTGATGTCGGTCACTGGTGCCTTTCAGGGCAGAGCACACCGCAGGATCGAGGTTTCCGTGAACGGAAGGTGAGACCCGGCGGTGGGTATTGGCGAAGGCGCCGGTCGGCGCATCCGTTCGCCGTATGAGAGTCACGGACCCCTGTGCGATTTCATGTCAGAGCGCACAGTGCCCGGAAAGCGTTTCTACGACGCAGGCGGCGCGTTCATCGCGCACGCCGAGGGACAGTCTAGCGGATGACCCGCTGTGCACCGCCTGTGCATGCCGGAACCCGCCCCTCGGAGGGCGCGGAGACGGCGTGTTCCCGCGGGGATGGCGTCAGCGCGGCATCCGCTCGCCGACCGGCACCTCGTGGCGCAGCGTGTTGCCCGGCTGCGCCAGCGGGCACGACCACGACGGGTCGTACGCGCACGACGGGTTGTAGGCGAAGTTGAAGTCGAGGATGAGCGAATCGGGCTCCGCGCCGGGTCCGAGATCGGCGCCCTTGACGGTGTCGAGCAGGTAGCGCCCGCCGCCGTAGGTGCCGCCGGGCGCACCGGCGAGGGAGTCCTTCACGGGCACGAAGAGCCCGCCGCCGTAGCTCGTGAGGCGCCACACGTCGAGCGGGCCGAGGGAGGGCACGCGCACCTCGCCGACGAGCGAGAACGGGATCGCCCCGTCGGTCGCGCTGTCGACGACGAGCCGCATCGGCTCGGCCGGCCGACGCACCTCGAGTTCGAACCGCCAGTCGGGGTCGTACCTCGCGACGGTGAGCCCGGTGAAGCGGGCGCGGTCGTCGGGCAGCAACGGCGATTGCGGATGCCCCGCGAAGAGCTCGTCGCGTGCCGACTTCCAGAGCTCGTGACCGGCTGCGGGCGAGTGCACGCTGAGCTGGCGCACGCCCGAGTAGAGGCCGAAGACGCGTCGGCGCCAGTCGGCGAGCTGCAGGGCGGCGATCGAGTCGGTCATGCTGGGGCCTCCGCTCCGCCGGTGCTCCCGGCCGGCTCCGTCGCCTCGGCATCGGCGGTGCCGGGCGGATCGAAACTCCACGTCGGCGCGAGCTGGCGGAGTCGCATGCCGCGCCACTGCCAGAAGGCCCACGTCGGATACCAGGCGAGTGCGTCGAGCGCACCGGCCGTCGCGCGCAGCTGGTCGCGATAGAGGGTGCGTCCGTCGGGCAGCGCCGAGACGGCCATGCGATGGTCCCACTCGTCGAAGGCGGCGAACACGCCCGTGTCGGCGCCGCCGCCGTCACGGAGCATCCGCACGCCCTCGGGCAGGCCCGCAGGGCTCGTCAGGTCGACGCGCTCCTCACCTGCCGGGAACCGGCGGAACGCGAGCACGCGCAGCCGGTGCTCGCCGTCGGGCCACGTCGTCGGCAGGCCGCCCGGCTCGAGCGACTCGAAGTCGAGCCACGGGGCGACGACCTCGCGCAGCACGGCCGGGCTCCGGAGCGCCCGCCATGCGGCATCCGGAGTGCAGTCGAGCGTGAGTTTCAGGAGCACCCGCATGAGCCGACGGTAGTGCGGTCGGATGCCGCTGCCAAGCGCCGCGCCGGATTCGGAGCCGGTACTCGGCGTGGGCGGACCCCGAACGCCTAGACTCCGGCTCATGCCCGACGGTCTCTGGTGGTTGCCCTCCCTCCTCGTCTTCGCCGCTGCCGCGGCGGCGCTCGTCGGCGGGGTCGTGGCGCTCCGGAGGGGAGGCGCCCGTCGCGAACGCACCGCGCTCGCCGCGGGGGCCGAGGCGGAGGTGCGCGCCAAGGGTCTCATCGTTCGCGCCGACAACGCCGTGCGCGACGCCGAACGCGAGCTCGCCTTCGCCGAGGCCCAGTTCGGCGTCGACGAGTCGCGTGCGTTGCGCGGGGCGATCGACTCGGCGCGCGCATGGATGCGCGAGGCGTTCATCCTGCAGCAGCGGCTCGACGACGCCGAGGTCGACACCGCCGCCGAGCGCCGCAACTGGACCGTGCGCATCGACGGGCTCTGCACCTCGGCGATCGGCGCGCTCGACGACGCCGAGTCCGCCCTCGCCGGCCGTCGCCGCGTCGAACGGGGCGCCCATGCCGAGCTGCCGGCACTCCGTTCGCAGGCCGACCGGCTCGCCCGGCGGCGCGTCGAGGCGGAGTCGACGCTCGGCCGACTCGCGACCCGCTTCGCGGAGTCGGCGCTCGCCACCGGGCGAGGCGCCGAGACCCGGGTCGTCGCGGCGCTCGCCGCCGCCAAGGTGTCGCTCGACGAGGCCGAGGCGAAGCTCGCGCGCGCCGAGCCGGCGGCCGAGCTGCTCGGCGCGGCCGGCGACGGCCTGGCGCGAGCGGGCCGCGACCTCGACGAGATCGACGCGCTCGAGCTGGCGCTCGCGAAGGCCCAGTCGGATGCCTCGGAGGAGGCCGCCGCGCTCGACGGCGAACTCGTGGCCGCGAGGCGGGAACGCGACGCCCAGGAGGATCCCGACGCGGCCGAAGCGCTCGGCACGGCGATCGGCATCGGATCGGGCGCGATGGCCGATCGCGCTGCGCTCGCCGGGGACCCGTTCAGCGACCGGGATCGGTTGCGCGCGTGCCGCGACCGGCTCGAGGTGGCCCGCGCCGCGGCGCGCAACGCTCAGGGCAGGCTCGACGGCGCGCGAGGCGCGCTCGGCGGCGCCATCGCGATCGCCGAGAGCCAACTGCGGGTCGCGCGGGCCGCGATCGAACGCGGCGGCCATCCCGTCGGCGCCGATGCCCGCACCCGGCTGGCCGAGGCCGAGCGCCAGCTCGTGATCGCGCACCAGGAGCCCGACCCCGTCGCCGCACTCGACGCGGCGCGACGGGCGACCTCGCGCGCGAGCGATGCCGAGGCGCTCGCCCTCTATCGCGGGCTCTGAGGCGGCGGCGTCGACGCGCGGGCGCGCGCGGGCTCGGCGATCCTCGGCGACGTGGCGACGTGGCGACGTCACACGGCGCAGCGCGACGTGTGCACCGGATAGCCTGTGCGGGTGAACGAGCAGAGCCCCGATCCCGCCGCCCAGTCCAAGTACCAGGTGCGGTTCGACTGGGGCCGTCGCGGCGCGGAGCGCATCACCGATGGCGTGCACCTCGTCGTGTGGGTCGACGTGCTGCCCGGTACCGGTTCGTTGCCCCGGACGACGATCGTCGGCCTGGCACCGCACGGGGCCGCGGTGCTCGAGGCGGGCCTCGTCGACGCGTCGGCGACCGCACGGTGGATCCTCGCCGAGCAGGAGCGCCTGGGCGAGCGGGCGTACATCGCGATCGTCGCGGCAGGTGACGCCGAGACGGGCTGCGCCGCCGATGACCTGCTCGCTGCCGGTGCCGTGATCGACGCACTCGCCGCGCTCGGCATCGACGACACCTCGCCCGAGGCGGCGGTCGCCGCAGCTGCGTTCGGCGGCCTTCGCCGCGCCGTGCGTCACCTGACGTCGGCGTCGGCCTCGGGTCGTGCTGCGGTGGCAGCCGGCATGAGCGCCGGTGAACTGCACGATGCGGCGGCGCTCGATGCGAACGACACGGCGCGGGTGCTGAGGGCCGGCGCCGTGGCAACCGCCGGCTGAGGCCCGAGCGGCCGCACGGCGGTTCGCGTCCGCGCCCGACCGGGGTTCGGCTCAGGCGGCCGTGCGCTCCGCCTTGCGCGCGCGGTGCGCGCGCACCTTCGCACGGTTGCCGCAGCGCTGCATCGAGCACCAGCGGCGGCTGGCGGCGCGCGAGGTGTCGAGGTAGACGACCTCGCAGTCGGCGCTGGAGCAGCAGCGAACGCGTTCGGTGTTGCCCGGCGAGAAGAGGTCGACGGCGTCGCGAGCGATGGTCGAGAGCGCCTGCGCGACCGTCTGCACCGAGCGCCCCGCCTGGCGGGTGCCGCCTGCGAGCGCCGGGGGAACGTCGGGCGTCGCCGCGTAGAGGTTCACGAGGTCGATGTCGGCGGGCCGAGCCGGCTGGGCGTCGCTCACCGCGACCGCCATGCGGCTGATCGCGTCGCGCAGGGCGATCGCGTCGAAGAGATCGCGTGAGCGCGCGGCACCGACCGCGACGGGGAAGCGCTCGTGAAGCCAGCGCGTGAGGTCGTCGGGCGCGTGCAGCTGCTCGTCGGTGCGGAGACCCCCGATCTGGCCGGTGTAGGCGAAATCGAGGGCGAACGAACCCGAATCGAACCACCAGCGAACGCCCTCGGCGGTGGTGATCCACTGCCCGACGGGAATCGAGACGGTTGAGACGGGCACGCCACCAATCTAGCCGGTGACGGAGGTACCGTCCGACGGTGCGACGGGGTGCGACGCGTGCATGCGCGCGCCGGCATATCCTCAGCCGGTCGCGGCGCTCGCCGCCCTGCGGCGCACGGCGGCGGTGATCTCACGGCGCCGCCACACGATGAGGTTGGCGCGGTCGAAACCCCTTCGGCACAGCCCGCAGCTCAACTGCCGTTGCGGCTCGCGGTACCGGAAGTGCTCGTGGCCCGCCGGGCAGCGCCCGATCCATGGTGCGAGCTCGTGGGCGACCTCGCCGTCGTGGGTGCGCTGGCCGACGTAGCCGAGGTCTGCGGCGACCGAGGCCCACTTCGGACCGTGCCCGGCGCGGGGGCCTGCGAGTGCATGGGCGACCTCGTGCAGCAGGATCTGGTGGATCTCGTCGTCGTCGTAGCGCGCCGCGAGGTAGCGCGACACCGAGATGCGCTTCTCGGTGTAGTTGCAGAGGCCCGCGCGCTTCTTCGCGTTGTCGAACGCGAACGTCCACGTCGCGGCGTCGAGGTGCAGCACGATGAGGGCTTCGGCCCATCGTCGCACCCGCTCGAGATCCGCCATGGAACCGAGAATAGACCCGACGGGTGTCACCGGCGAAGAGGCGGTGACCCCCGATCGGGTGCAGGAATTCGCGGGCGCCATCGGCCGGCGGCAGGTCGGCGTCCGGGGAGCCCTGCGTCAGCCGCCGGCGGCGAGCGGCACCCGATAGAGCCGGTCGTCGCCGTCGCGAGGGGAGCCGCGGCCGTCGGTGTTGTTCGTGATCAGCCAGAGCGAGCCGTCGGGAGCCGCGGCGACATCGCGGATGCGGCCGAGCTCGTCGGCGAACCACGATGTCGCGGTGAGGGCGCCGCCGGAGGTCGCCGGGGCGATCGTCCAGAGCCGCTCGCCGCGCAGCGCCGCGAGGAAGAGGGTGTCGCCGATCACCGCGAGTCCGCTCGGGCTCGCCTCCGACGTCGACCACTGCGTCACTGGGTCGACGAATCGCGGATCGCCCGCGACGCCCTCGACGATCGGCCAGCCGTAGTTGGCGCCGCGCGAGATCCGGTTCAGCTCGTCCCACGAGTTCTGCCCGAACTCGGCGGCCCAGAGCTCTCCGTTCGCATCCCACGCGATGCCCTGCGGATTGCGGTGCCCGAGCGACCACACCGCATTGCCGTACGGGTTGCCCGGCGCTGCGGCGCCGTCGGGCGTCACCCGCAGGATCTTCCCCGACAGCGAGGCCGGATCCTGCGCGGCATCCCGGTTGCCGGCGTCGCCGCTCGTGACGTAGAGCAGGCCGTCGGGACCGAAGGCGATGCGGCCGCCGTTGTGGTTCGCGCCGCCGCGGGGGATGCCGGTGAGCACGGGTTCGGGCGCGCCGAGCGCGAGCGAGCCCGGCCCGCCCGTGAGGGGCATCCGCACGACGCGGTTGTCGGAGTCGGCCGTGTGATAGGCGTAGACGCGGTCGGGGCGCGCGCCGTCGCCGGGCAGGAACGCGAGCCCGAGCAGCCCGCCCTCGCCGCCGGCAGCGACGCCGGGCACGGTGCCCGCCACGCGATGCGAACCGTCGGCCAGCACCTCGACGATGTCGCCGCGATCGCGTTCGCTGACGAGCACGCCGCCGTTCGGCAGAACGAGGATCGACCACGGCGCGTCGAGCTCCGCGGCGATCGACTCGGGTGCACCCGACGGCTGCAGCACCGGCGGCGGGGGCACGGGAGTCGCAGGCGGGGCGGTGGAGGGCGACGGGGAGCTCGGCAGCGGCGTCGGAGTCGGCAGCGGCGGATCGGCCGTGCACGCCGCGAGCGCGATGAGGGCGAGCGAGAGCACCGCGCCGGCAACGGACACCGCGCGCGCGACGGGCCGGGGCCGCGGCCGTCGCCGAGCGCCGATGTCGTCGACGGCGTCGCCGCCGTGCGGAACCCGAGTGCGCGCCATCCCGTCCTCCTCACCCCAGTGTGCCCCGACTCCGCGCCAGAATGGGAGCATGCCCGCCGAGAACGATGCGAACAGCATCGACCTGAACAGCGACCTCGGAGAGTCCTTCGGGGCATGGAGACTCGGCGACGATGCGGCGATGTTCGCCCTCGTGTCGAGCGCCAACGTCGCGTGCGGGTTCCACGCGGGCGACGCGGTGACGATGCTCGCGAGCGCCCGGCTCGCAGCGCAGCACGGCGTCGCGCTCGGCGCGCACCCCGGCTACCGCGACCTCGCGGGGTTCGGGCGGCGCGCACTCGACACGAGTCCGGTCGAGATCGCCGCCGAGCTCCTCGCCCAGCTCGGCGCCCTCGACGGCGTCGCCCGCGCCGCCGGCACCCGCGTGCGGTACGTGAAGGCGCACGGCGCCCTCTACCACCGGCTCGCGGTCGATGAATCCGCAGCCCACGCCTTCGCCGACGCCGTCGCGGCCTTCGACCCCGCGCTCACCGTGCTCGGCCAGCCGTCGGGTGCGATCGTCAGGGCAGCGGATGCCGCGGGCCTTCGCTACGCCCGCGAGGCCTTCGTCGATCGGGGCTACGTGGCCGACGGTTCGCTCGTGCCCCGACGGGAGCCGGGCGCCGTGGTCGCCGATCCCGCCGCGGCATCCGATCGGGCGCTCGAGATCGTCGAGACCGGAGGCATCACCGCCGATGACGGCAGCCGGGTCGAGCTCGGTGCCGATTCGCTGTGCCTGCACGGGGACACGCCCGGCGCCGTCGCGATCGCACGCGCGGTGCGCACGGCGCTCGAGGGCGCCGGGTTCGAGATCGGGGCGTTCGCGTGAGCCGGCGGCTGCTGCCGAGCGGCGACTCGGCACTGCTCGTCGAGTGCGACAGCCTCGACGAGGTGCTCGCCCTGCACGATGCGCTCGCGGCGGAGCCACCGGCCGGGCTCGTCGAACTCGTGCCCGCGGCGCGCACGATCCTCGTCGCCGTCGACCCCGAACGACTGCCGCTCGAGTCGGCGGCGACGTGGGTGCGGCGCATCCCGGCCGAGGCCGCAGCGCGATGGACGGGCCATGCGGCCGACGAGGTGACCGTCGACGTCGTGTACGACGGCGACGACCTCCGGAGCGCCGCAGCACTCCTCGGCGTCTCGATCGAGGCGCTCGTCGCCCGGCACCAGGCCATCGAGTGGCGGGTCGCGTTCATCGGCTTCGCGCCCGGGTTCGGCTACCTCGTGAGCGACGACTGGCCGTTCGAGGTGCCGCGGCTCGATGCGCCGCGACCTCGCGTGCCCGCCGGCGCCGTCGCGCTCGCCGGTGCCTTCGCGGGGGCCTACCCGCGTCAGAGCCCGGGCGGCTGGCGATTGATCGGGCGCACCGACGCGGCGCTCTGGGATCCGGCCGCGCCGTCGCCGGCGCTCTTCGTGCCCGGGCGCCGGGTGCGATTCAGGGACGTCGGTCGCCCATGAGCTTCACGGTCGAGGCGAGCGGCCCGCTCGCGCTCGTCGAGGACCTGGGCAGGCCGGGGCTCGCGCACCTCGGGGTGGCGGGGTCGGGCGCGCTCGATCGCGGAGCCCTCGCCCTCGCGAACCGGCTCGTCGGCAATCCCGACGGTGCGGCGGGCCTCGAGCTCCTGATGGGCGGGTTCCGCGCGCGATTCGGCGCGGAGACCTGGATCGCCGTGACGGGTGCGTGGGGGCGCGTCACGCTCGACGGCCACCGGGTCGCGCCGTACACCGCGGCTCGCGCCGTCGCCGGGTCGGTGCTCGAGATCGGGCCCGCCGATCGCGGTGCCCGGTACGTGCTGGCGGTGCGCGGCGGCATCGACGAGCCGATGGAGCTCGGCTCCCGCTCGCGCGACACGCTCTCGGCGATCGGCCCGGTGCCGGTGGCCGCGGGGCGCGTGTTCGAGCTCGGCCCGGTGCCCGCGGCATCCGTGCCCCTGCTCGATCGCGAGGCCGCCTTCCCGCCGCCGGCCGGTGCGGTGACGCTCGCCCTCCTTCCCGGGCCGCGCGCCGACTGGTTCACGGATGCCGCGCGCATCGCGCTCTTCGACGCCGACTGGCGCTTCTCCGAGCAGGCCGACCGCGTCGGTGCACGGCTCGTCGGCCCGGCGCTCGAGCGTCGCGTGACCGGCGAGCTCGCGAGCGAGGCGACCGTGCCCGGGTCGATCCAGGTCGCGGGCGACGGCCGGCCGACCATCCTCCTCGCCGACCGCCCGGTCACGGGCGGCTATCCCGTCATCGCGATCGTCGCGCCCGCCTCGCTCGATGCGGTCGCCCAGCTCCGCCCCGGCCAGGAGGTGCGGTTCCGGCACGCGCGCTCCGGTCGGGCGTGATCGGCGACCGGCACGGGATCGCATCGATCGGCTGCGCTCGCTCCGGGTTCGCGGCGAGCTCCGGCACCGTGGCGGGTTCCCCGCGGGCGTCAGGGCTTCGAGAGGAACACCGAGCGCGCGGGCGGGGGCGACGGCACGGCCGTGGCGTCGGTCACGACGGGAGCGCCCGCGATGAACCGGCGGAGCTCATCGCCGTCGACGAGCTTCGCCGGCGACGGGTCGCTCGCGAGGCGGCGGGGCAGGCCCGCGAACGGCAGTTCGTCGTGAGAGGCGTACATCACGACGTTGCCGAATCGGCGGCCCTTCAGCATCGACGTGTCCGCGGCGATCGCGAGGTGCTCGAAGACGTGCGAGAGGGTGGCGGCCTGCGATCGGGCGAACGCGAGGCCGGCGCCGTCGGCGACGTTGACGGCGACGATGCCGCCGGGCGCGAGACGCGGCGAGACGAGCCCGTAGAACTCGGCGCTCGTCACGTGCGCGGGAGTGCGAGCCCCGGAGAAGATGTCGACGATCGCGATGTCGACGGCGCCGTCGAGTCCGGCCGGCAGCTTCGCGAGCACCTCGCGGGCGTCGCCGTGCCGCACGCGGACCTGCGCACCGCGGGGGAGCGGCAGGTGCTCGCGCACGAACTCCACGAGGTCGGACTCGAGCTCGACGACCTGCTGCCGCGAACCCGGTCGGGTGGCCGCGACGTAGCGGGGGAGCGTGAGTGCGCCGCCGCCGAGGTGCACGGCCGTGATCGGCTGCGCCTCGGGTCGCACGAGGTCGACCGCGTGTCCGATGCGCCGCACGTACTCGAAGCCGAGCCAGTCGGGGCGTTCGATCTCGACGTGGGACTGCGGGGTGCCGTCGACGTACAGGGTCCACGAGCCCGGCGATTGGCGCGACTCCTCGAGCCGGGCGAGGTGGCCGCTGACGGCGAGGCGACGTTCGAGCTCTGACACGGATGCCACGCTACCGCGCGGTCCTGATCGTGCCGCGCTCGCCGGGAGGACGGCTCAGCTCAGCAGCCGCCCCACAGCACGAAGTCGAGGCGGTCGCCGTCGAGCACCTCCGCCGGATGCGGACCGTGGGCGAGCAGTCGCTCGCGCAGGCGGGGCGGCAGGCCACCCGGTGCCGCGACGAGCACGGCGTTGCCCTCCTCGGCGCCCGAGAGCACGCTCGGGTCGCCCGCGACGAGGAGCGTCGCGGCGGGGGCGGCTCGGGCGATCGCGCGCGCCTGCCTGCCGAGCCGGCCGAGGCCCGCGGCGTCGGCCACGTTGACGGCGAGCACGCCGTCGGGCGCCAGGAGCCGGAGGCATCTGCTCATGAAGTCGACGGTCTCGACGAACGCCGGGGCCTGCAGGCGCGAGTACAGGTCGACGATGACGACGTCGAACGGCCCCTCGACCGTCGCGATGACGGATGCCGCGTCGCCGACGACGACCTCGATGGGCGCCCCCTCCGGCAGCGGCAGCCGTTCGAGCACGGTGTCGAGCAGTTCGCGATCGAGCTCGACGACGAGCTGGCGCGCACCGGGGCGGGTCGCGGCGACGTACCGCGCGAGCGTGAGGGCGCCGCCGCCGAGATGCAGCACCCGCAGGGGCGCACCCGGGGAGCCCGCGGCATCGATGACGTGGCCGATGCGCCGCGTGTACTCGAAGAACAGGTGCGTCGGGTCGAGCGGGTCGACGTGCGACTGCGCCGTTCCGTCGACGAGCAGGGTCAAGCCGTGCTTCGAGAAGACGTCCGCCTCGAACTCGATGTGCAGCGCCATGCCTGCATCGTGTCACGCATCGAACCGGTGGCGGTCGAAGTGCGCAAATCTGAAACCATCTTGCGTTTTTTCCGCGACTCCTCGGAGCGCGGGTGTCTTCCGCCGAAGAAAGTGTTTGACAGACATCCGATCACTGTGCTTCACTCAACCCCAAGCTATTACGCAAGCCGCTTGCGAAATAGCAGATGCGCCGTGGCATGCACCATCGGCGAACCCGAAGGAGCAGCGATGGAGCCCGGCACGTACGAGCACCGCATCAGTGCGCTGCGCCGATCGAACACCGCACGCTGCGCCCTTCACCTGCGCGACCAGGGCCCCGCCGCCGTCTCCGAGCTCGCCAGGGCCACCGGGCTCTCGCGGCCGACCGTCGAGGCGGCGCTCGCCGACCTCGTCGCCCGCGGACTCGTCGCGACCGACGAGACGAACGGGCACCGCGGCGCAGGCAGGCCGGCCCGGGTCTCCCGCTTCGTCGGCGGCTCGGGCTACGTCGCCGGCGTCGACGTGGGCATCGCCGGCATGCGGGTCATCCTCGCCGACCTCGCGGGCACCGTGGTGGCACGGGTCGAGCACCAGGGGCCGGTGCCGAAGGACGGCAAGGTCCGGATCGAGGCCGTGCGGGTGCTCGTCGCCGATGCGCTCCGCCTCGCCGACGCGCCCGCCCATCGCCTGATCTTCGCCCACATCGGCGTCACCGGTCTCGTGCGCGCCGACGGCCGCATCTGGATCTCGCACGGCTTCGCGGACTGGGAGGGCGTCGACGTCGGCGGCAAGCTCGCAGCGCTCCTCGGATGTCCCGTCACGCTCGACAACGACGTGAACCTCGCGGCGCTCGCCGAGCAGCGGCTCGGCTCGGCTCGGCTCGCCGACGACATGATCTTCCTCCTCATCGGCAGCCAGATCTCCGCGGGGCTCGTGCTCGACGGCCGGCTCCGGCGCGGCAGCCACAACGCCGCGGGCGAACTCGGCGACGCGAGCCTCCGGGTTCCCCTCGACGACCGCGGACACATCGTCTGGCGGTCGGCTCCGACCGCGCGCGGGGTCTTCGAGCTCGCCGATGCCGGCGACGCCGACGCCCGTGCCGAGGTCGACGCGTTCATCGCGGGCATCGCCGACACCGTCGTCGTGCTCGCCCAGACGATCGACCCCGATCTCGTCGTCATCGGCGGCCCGATGTCGCGCGCCGGCGACCGGCTCGTCGCGCCGCTCAACGCAGCGGTCGCCGAACTCGTGTCGCTGCCGTTCGCCCCGACCATCGTCGCCTCGCGACTCGGCATCGACTCGATCGCGTTCGGCGCGCTGTCGCGGGCGTTCGACCTCAGCTCGGAGCTCGTCTACGGAGTCCACGAGGTGCCCATGCCGGCACTCCGCCGGCCCGACGGCGGCGACGCTCTCGATTCCAACGGAAAGGACTTCGAATGGTGAACATCGACGGGCCGGAGCGTCCGCTCCGACTTGCCGTGATCGGATGCGGCGCGAGGTCGACCCTCGCGCAGCACGCCTCGGCCTCGGGCCTCGGCGAGATCGTCGCACTGGTCGACCCCGATGCGGCCGCGATCGCTCGTGGCCGTGCAGCGCTGTCGGCGACCGCCGAGGCGTTCGCGAGCACCGGCGAGCTGCTCGCCTCCGGGCTCGACATCGACGGGGCCTTCGTGCTCACGCCCGACGACACGCACGCCGAGGTCTCCATCGACCTGCTCCGTGCGGGTGTCGCGGTGTACGTCGAGAAGCCGCTCGCCACCACCACCGAAGACGCCGACGCCGTGCTCGAGGCCGCGATCGACGCCGGTGCGAAGCTCTACGTGGGCCACAACATGCGTCACATGGCCGTCATCCGCACGATGCGCGACGCGATCGCGCGCGGCGAGATCGGCGAGGTCAAGGCGGTCTGGTGCCGTCACTTCGTCGGCAACGGCGGCGACTACTACTTCAAGGACTGGCACGCCGAGCGGGCGAGGTCGAACGGCCTGCTCCTGCAGAAGGGCGCGCACGACATCGACGTCATCCACTGGCTCGCGGGCGGCTACACGACCCGGGTGGTGGGAATGGGCGGCGACACCCTCTACGGCGGCATCGCCGATCGGCGCGACAACTCCGATCGCACGATGCCCGAGTGGTTCAGCCTCGAGAACTGGCCGCCCCTCGCGCAGCGCGAGCTCAACCCGGTGATCGACGTCGAAGACCTGTCGATGGTGCTCATGAGCCTCGACAACGGGGTCTACGCCTCGTACGAGCAGTGCCACTACACGCCCGACTACTGGCGCAACTACACCGTCATCGGCACGAAGGGACGCCTCGAGAACTTCGGCGACACCGACGGCGGCGTCGTGCGGGTCTGGAACGAGCGCCACGTCTACCGGCCCGAGGGCGACCTCGAGCACCCCATCGTCGGCGACGAGGGCGGACACGGCGATGCCGACTTCCGCACGGTCACCGAGTTCCTCCGCTTCGTGCGCGAGGGCATCCCCACCGAGACCTCGCCCATCGCGGCACGCCACGCGGTCGCGACCGCGGCCGCGGCGACGGACTCGCTTCGAAACTCATCGGCCCCCCGCGATGTGCCGGCGCTGCCCACGGGCGCCGTCGGCTACTTCGAAGGGGCCGGGGACCCGGTCGGCGCGGCGCACACCGGGGCCACCGGGGGGTGACGTGGGACCCGGAATGACCGGCCGCGCGGTCTCTTGTACACCTCTCCGGGCCCCCGGGACA
>NZ_JBHURI010000095.1:0-14389 GCF_042673425.1 Agromyces sp. NPDC056965
GGGGGGCCCCCACCTGGGGTACCCGGCGGGGGGGCGTGACTATTCAACCACCCCCGCGCGTTCGGCCCCCCCCCCCGCGGGCCCGGGGGTGCGTAGCCGCACGGGGGGGGCCCGGGGTTTCGCCCGCGGGCCCCCCGCGACGCGCTAGGCGCTCTGAACCGTCGCGCCCTTGAAGTCCACCGCGAGCGGCAGCGCCTGCCAGGCGGTGTCGGCGGAGGCCTCGACGAGGGCGATGGCCGCTGCTCGCTCGCTCGGGTCGCTCGCGAGCACGAGGATCGACGGACCGGCACCCGAGACGACCGCCGGATGCCCCGCCTCGCGCAGGACCCGGATGAGCCGATCGGTCTCGGGCATCGCCGCAGCGCGGTAGTGCTGGTGCAGCTTGTCCTCCGTGGCCTGGAAGAGCAGCTCGGGGCTCTGGATGAGCGCGGCGACGAGCAGCGCCGAGCGCGACACGTTGAAGACGGCGTCTTCGTGCGGCACCGACTCGGGCTGCAGCGAACGGGCGAGCGCCGTCGACATCTCGTGCTCGGGCACGAGCACGAGCGGCGAGACGCCCCGGTGCACCATGAGCTTCTTGTGCCGCGGGCCCTCGGGAGTCACCCAGGCGATCGTGAGGCCGCCGAAGAGCGCGGGCGCCACGTTGTCGGGGTGCCCTTCGAGCTCGGTGGCGAGGTCGAGCAGCTCGTCGGCGCTGAAATCGACGATGCCCTCGAGCAGCCCCTTGGCCGCCACGACGCCCGCGACGATCGCGGCGCCCGAGGAGCCGAGGCCGCGGCCGTGCGGGATGACGTTGTGCGCCACGAGCTTGAGCGCCGGCATCGGCACGCCGGCACGGGCGAAGGTGTGGGCGATCGCGCGCACGACGAGGTGCGACTCGTCGAGCGGCACCTCGCCCTCGCCGACGCCGTGCACCTCGACCTCGAGCGCCGGGGCGCCCGGCGCCGCCGAGGCATCGGGAACCGAGACCTCGAGCTCGTCGTACCTCGCGAGCGCGAGACCGAGCGTGTCGAAGCCGGGGCCGAGGTTCGCCGAGGTCGCAGGGACCTTCACGAGCACGCGGCGCCCGGTCAACGAGGTCGCGACGTCGGCTCCCGATGCGCCGGCGCCGGCGACGGCAGCTGCGCCGGTCATGAGGAGAGCCCGAGCACCGAGGCGATCTGCGCGGTGTCGACCGGCACGATCGTCGGCTGCACGTCGGAGCCGTCGGCCGTGCGGAGCGCCCACTGCGGGTCCTTCAGGCCGTGACCGGTGACCGTGAGCACGACGCGCGCGCCGGCGGGGACGACGCCCGCAGCCGAGCGCTCGAGGAGGCCGGCGACCGAGATGGCCGACGCGGGCTCGACGAAGATGCCGACCTCGGCCGAGAGGATGCGCTGCGCCTCGAGGATCTTGTCGTCGTCGATCGCGCCGAAGTAGCCGTCGGTCTCGTCGCGCGCCTGCAGGGCGAGCTCCCACGATGCCGGGTTGCCGATGCGGATCGCGCTCGCGATGGTGTCGGGGTCCTTCACCGGTTCGCCGCGCACGATCGGGGCCGAGCCCGAAGCCTGGAAGCCGAACATCCGCGGCATCCGCGTGGCGTTGCCCGCCGCGATGTCCTCGCGGTAGCCGCGCGTGTAGGCGGTGTAGTTGCCGGCGTTGCCGACGGGGATGAAGTGGAAGTCGGGCGCGTCGCCGAGCGCCTCGACGACCTCGAACGCCGCCGTCTTCTGCCCCTCGATGCGGTCGTTGTTGACCGAGTTCACGAGGTGCACGGGGTAGTTCGCCGCGAGGTCGCGGGCGATGTCGAGGCAGTCGTCGAAGTTGCCCTGCACCTGCAGCAGCTCCGCGTTGTGGGCGATGGCCTGGCTCAGCTTGCCCATCGCGATCTTGCCCTCGGGCACGAGCACCGCGGCCTTGATGCCGGCGTGGGTGGCGTAGGCGGCCGCCGAGGCGGAGGTGTTGCCGGTCGACGCGCAGATGACGACCTTCGCGCCGTGCTCGACGGCCTTCGTGACGGCCATGGTCATGCCGCGGTCCTTGAATGAGCCCGTGGGGTTCATGCCCTCGAACTTCACCCAGACGTCGGCGCCGGTGCGGGCCGAGAGCGCGGGGGCCGGCAGGAGCGGCGTGCCGCCCTCGCCGAGGGTGACGATCGGCGTCGCGTCGGTGACGTCGAGCCGGTGCGCGTACTCGCGGATGACTCCGCGCCATTGACGCGAGTTGGCCTTGGGGGTGATGGGGGTGTTCACACTGCTCCTTCGACTCGGAGGACGGACGCGACGGATGCGACGACAGGGCTCTGGGCGAGGGCGGCGACGGTCTCGGCGAGCGCGGACTCCTTCGCCTCGTGCGTCCCGATCACCAGCGTAGCCCGCTCTGAGCCCTCGCTGACGGTCTGCTGCAACTGCTCGACGGAGACGCCGTGGGCGGCGAAGGTCCGCGCGATCTGCTCGAGCACGCCCGGCTCGTCGGCCACCTCGAGCGTGATGGCGTAGCGGGTCGTGATGCGCCCGATCTCGAGCACGGGCAGCGCCGCATGCGTCGACTCGGCCGTGCCGGGGCCGCCGATGACGTGCCGGCGCGCGATCGCCACGAGGTCGCCGAGCACGGCGGAGGCGGTCTGCACTCCCCCGGCACCCGCGCCGTAGAACATGAGCGGGCCGGCGGCGGATGCCTCGACGAACACCGCGTTGTTCGCGCCGTGCACGGCGGCCAGGGGGTGGCTGCGCGGCACGAGCGCGGGATAGACCCGCGCGGAGACGCCCTCTTCGCCGGTCTCGGCATCGGTCAGCCGCTCGCAGATCGCGAGGAGCTTCACGACGTAGCCCGCACGGCGCGCGGAGTCGACCTGCTCGGCCGAGACGCCCGTGATGCCCTCGCGGTGCACGGCCTCGACGGGGACACTCGTGTGGAATGCGAGGCTCGCGAGGATCGACGCCTTCTGCGCAGCGTCGTAGCCGCCGATGTCGGCGGTCGGGTCGGCCTCGGCGTAGCCGAGCTCCGTCGCCGTCGCCAGGGCGTCCTCGAGGGATGCCCCGGTCTGGTCCATGCGGTCGAGGATGAAGTTCGTCGTGCCGTTGACGATGCCGAGGATCCGGTCGATGCGGTCGCCCGCGAGGCTGTCGCGCAGCGGCCGGATGATGGGGATGGCTCCGGCGACGGCGGCCTCGTAGGAGAGCTGCGCCCCGACCTGCTCGGCGGCGGCGAAGAGCTCGGGACCGTGGTTCGCGAGCAGCGCCTTGTTGCCCGTGACGACGTCGGCGCCCGAGGCGATCGCCTGCAGCACGAGCGTGCGCGCCGGCTCGATGCCGCCCATGAGCTCGATCACGATGTCGGAGCCGAGGATGAGCGCGTCGGCGTCGGTCGTCAGGAGCTCGCGCGGCAGTTCGGTGTCGCGCTTCGCGTCGACGTCGCGCACGGCGATGCCGACGAGCTCGATGCGGGCGCCGATGCGCTGGGCGAGCTCGTCGGAGTGCTCGAGCAGGAGGCGTGCCACCTGCGAGCCGACGGAGCCCGCTCCGAGCAGGCCCACTCGGATGGAGCGGTACTCGATCATGCAGGGTTCCCTTCGATGGCGCGGTCGTCGCCGGCGGATGCCTCGAGCCCGGCGTCGCGCGCGAGGAGTTGCTCCTCGGTCTCGCCGTGCACGATGACGCGCGCCGCGCCGTCGCGGACCGCGACGACCGGCGGCCGTGGCACGTGGTTGTAGTTCGACGCGAGCGGCCAGCAGTAGGCGCCGGTGGCCGGCACCGCGAGCAGGTCGCCCGGTGCGACGTCGCCCGGCAGGTACTCGGCGTCGACGACGATGTCGCCCGATTCGCAGTGCTTGCCGGCGACCCGCACGAGCGCGGGGGCCGCGTCGGAGACGCGGGAGGCGATGCGCGCCGAGTACTCGGCCCCGTAGAGCGCGGTGCGCGCGTTGTCGCTCATGCCGCCGTCGACCGAGACGTAGTGGCGCACCCCGCCCTCGATCGGCACGGGCTTGATGGTGCCGACCGTGTAGAGCGTGACGCCCGCGGGGCCGATGATCGAACGGCCGGGCTCGAAGGCGAGCTTCGGCACGGGCACGTCGTGCTCGCGGCACCCGGCGGCGACGGCGGCCACGATCCCCAGGGCGATCTCCTCGATGGGGGCGGGCTCGTCGGCGGAGGTGTAGGCGATGCCGAACCCGCCGCCGAGGTTCAGCTCGGGAACGGGGGCGGCCGTCGAGAGCTCCGCGTGCACGCCGAGCAGGCGCTCGGCGGATTCGGCGAAGCCGGCGGCGTCGAAGATCTGCGAGCCGATGTGGCAGTGCAGGCCGAGGAACGCGAGCGAGGGGTGCGAGCGGATGCGAGCGCCGAGCTCGACCGCCCGGTCGAGCGGAACGCCGAACTTCTGGTCCTCGTGCGCGGTCGCGAGGAACTCGTGCGTCGAGGCGTGCACGCCGCTGTTCACTCGGAGGCGCACGGGCTGCACCCGGCCGGCGCGCGCCGCGGCATCCGCGACCCGCTCGATCTCGATCTCGCTGTCGATGACGATCGCGCCGACGCCTGCGGCGATGCCGCGCTCGATCTCGGCGATCGACTTGTTGTTGCCGTGGAAGCCGATGCGGGCGGGGTCGGCGCCCGCCGCGAGTGCGACGGCGAGCTCGCCGCCGGTGCACACGTCGACGGCGAGGCCCTCGTCGGTCACCCAGCGCACGATCGCTCCCGAGAGGAACGCCTTGCCGGCGTAATAGACCGTCACAGTCGTGCCGATGGAGGCCGCGGCGTCGTCGAAGGCGCGCTTCGTGCGCGCGGCCCGGGCGCGGGCCTCGGCCTCGTCGACGACGTAGAGCGGCGTGCCGAACTCGGCGGCGAGCGAGGCCGCGTCGCGGCCGGCGATCACGAGGCGGCCGGCTTCGTCGCGCGAAGCGGTGGAGGGCCAGACGAGCGGAGCGAGCGCGTTGGCGTCGTCGGGCGCACGGAGCCAGCCGGGGAGGGGTGCGGTGGATGCCACGGGGAACCTCACGGGACGGAAAATCGAAGGCATGGGTCGCTCGCGGCGAGCGAACCCGGATCGGTTCCTGAAGCCGGCTGTGCGCGTCGACCTCGTGAGTCGGCGTACGGCGAGTCTATCGAGGGGCGTATGCCGAGCCGAATCGAGCACTCGACATGCCCGCTCCCGCGGCCGCCGAGGGCCGCTCGCCATGGGAGGCGGCGCGGCGGCTCTAGCCGCACGTGCCCTTCTGCTCGAGGCTCGCGGAGTCGAGCACGAGGCCGTCGGCCTGGAGCCGCACCGCCGCGGCACCCGGTGTCACCGCGATCGACTCGAGCTGCACGCCCGCGGGGAGCCGGTCGGCGATGCAGACCTCGAGCGGGTCGCCGCCGAGGAGCCGCTCGACGATGCCCGACACGTCGATGGATGCGCCGACTGCGCCGACCTCGACGGCTTCGGGTTCGAGGAGCACCGAGCCGCCCGCGGCCACCGGAGTGGCGGTCACCTGATAGGTGATCGGGAGGCCGAAGACCTCGATGCGGCCCTCGTAGCCGACGGTGCCCTCGCCGAGGGTGAGCCCGGTCTCGACGCCCGCGACCGTGATGAGCTGGTTCACCGAGTCCGCATCGGCGGTGATCGTCGCCGTCAGACGGTCGACGGACGACTCGAGGTCGACCGGCATGCCCTCTGCGACGACCGAGACGGCGAGGGGCGTGCCGTCGACGGTCAGCGCGGGCGCGTCGAGCTCGACGTGCTGCATGGTTCCGGAGAGGTACTGCGCGATCACCGAGAACCCGCCGATGGCGACGTCGACGTCGCCCTCGACGCCGTCGGGCAGGTTGGCCTCGATCTCCTCGGCGACCCGCTGCTCGGCGATGCCGCGGGCGAGGATGTCGGCCACGACGACGAGCGCGACGACCACCGCCAGCACCACGCCGACGACGATCCAGATGCGGGCGCCGCGACCGAGCCCCCGCCGTTCACGGGGCGCTTCGGCGCGGGCATCGCTCGGAGTCGCGGCAGCGGCACCGCCGGCAGCGGCGGAGGCACCCGCTGCTGCGCCCGCGGCCGCGTACGGCTCGAACACCTCGGTCGGCTGCTCGTCGGCGGCGACCGGCTCGATGACCGCGGTGGCGCCCGGCGCGTCGTCACCGGTGCCGATGACCGCGGTCGGCTGCGCGTTATCGGGCTCGACCGGCACGCCGGGTGCCGTCGTCTCGGGGACCTCGCCCGCATCGTGCTCGTCGCCGTGCTTCGCCATCGGGGCCTCCGGGTCGGGGTGGTGGATCACATGCGTTCGGGTGCCGACACGCCGAGCAGCTCGAGGCCGTTGCGGATGACCTGGCCCGTCGCGTCGTTCAGCCAGAGCCTCGTGCGGTGGAGGTCGCCGATCGGCTCCTCGCCGAGCGGCAGCACTCGGCAGTTGTCGTACCAGCGATGGTAGAGCCCCGCGAGCTCCTCGATGTAGCGCGCGACCCGATGCGGTTCGCGGAGCTCGGCCGACTGGGCGACGATGCGGGGGAACTCCTGCAGCGCGCCGAGCAGCGCCGACTCGGTCTCGTGGGTCAGCAGCTCTGGCGCGAACGACGAGCGGTCGAGACCGACGGATGCCGCGTTGCGATCGACCGCGCACGTGCGGGCGTGCGCGTACTGCACGTAGAACACGGGGTTGTCGTTCGTGCGGCGCTGCAGGATCTCGGGATCGATCGTGAGCGGCGAATCGGCGGGATACCGGCCGAGCGTGTAGCGCAGCGCGTCGGTGCCGAGCCAAGCCTGCAGGTCGTCGAGCTCGATGATGTTGCCGGCGCGCTTGGAGAGCTTCGCGCCGTTGATCGAGACGAGCTGCCCGATGAGCACCTCGACGTCGCGCTCGGGGTCGTCTCCAGCGGCGCCGGCGAGCGCCTTCAGGCGGTGCACGTAGCCATGGTGGTCGGCGCCGAGCAGGTAGATCTTGTGGCCGAAGCCGCGGTCGCCCTTGTCGAGGTAGAGGGCGGCGTCGGCCGCGAAGTAGGTGTAGACGCCGTTGCCCCGGCGGATCACACGGTCTTTGTCGTCGCCGAAGTCGGTCGTGCGCACCCACACGGCGTCGTCGAGGTCGAAGACGTGCCCCTGGGCGCGCAGCCGCTCGACGGCCGTGTCGATGTCGGAGAGGCCGTCGTCGCCCTTGGCGTGCAGGCGGCGCTCGCTCGTCCACACGTCGAAGTGCACGTTGAACCGCGCGAGCGAGGCGCGGATCTCGGCGAGCTGCAGCTCGTAGGCGATCTCGGTCGCCGTGTGCAGCGCCACGGCGTCGTCGAGGTCGAGCAGCTTGGGCTCGCGCTCGAGCACCTGGCGGGCGAGCTCGCCGATGTAGGCGCCCGGATAGCCGCCCTCGGGGGTCGGCTCGCCCTTGGCCGCGGCGAGCACGGACGCGCCGAAGTTCTCCATCTGGTTGCCGGCGTCGTTGATGTAGTACTCGTTGGCGACCTCGGCGCCGGCGGCGCGGAGCACCCGGCCGATCGAGTCGCCGAGCGCCGCCCAGCGGGTGTGGCCGATGTGCAGCGGGCCGGTCGGGTTCGCCGAGACGAACTCGAGGTTGATGACGCTGCCCGCGAGGGTGTCGCTCGTGCCGTAGCCCGGGCCGGCCTCGACGATGGTCTTCGCGAGCGCACCGGCCGCGGCGGCGTCGAGGCGGATGTTGATGAAGCCGGGACCGGCCACCTCGGCGCTCGCGACGCCGTCGACGCCTGCCAGCCCTGCGGCGAGCTCCGTCGCGAGTTCGCGCGGGTTCACGCCGAGCGGCTTCGCCACGCGCATCGCGATGTTCGAGGCCCAGTCGCCGTGGTCGCGGTTCTTCGGGCGCTCGAGCGCGACGTCGCTCTCGGTGAGGCCGAACGCGACCTCGTCGCCCGCGGCGCGACGTCGCTCGACGATGGCGAGGACGAGGGCGTACAGGGCGTGCGAAAGGTCGGCGGGAGTCACCCGCAAATCCTACCCGCCGCCATTGGTAAGGTTCGTCACATGCTGCGCTCGCCCCATCTGTCCCGCACCCGCCCCGCCGCCGTCGCACTCGTGGTCGCGGCATCCGTGCTGCTGTTGAGCGGATGCACCGGCGAAGCGTCCGATCCCGACAAGACGACCGCACCGCCGAAGGCGAGCGAGACGCCGACCGCGTCGGCCGAGCCGACCCAGACCGCGGAACCCCTCGTGCCGTTCGCGATCGACTGCGATGCGCTGCTCACGCCCGATCAGGTGTACGCGTTCAACCCGAACTTCGGCACGGCCCCCGACTTCGCGCCGTCGAGCGAGCACGTCGTCGCCGTGGTCGCCGAGGAGGGAACCGCGTGCGGCTGGCTGAACCAGACGAGTGGGGAGCTCATCGAGGTCGGCGTCGCGACTCCCCCGCCCGCCGCCCTGCTCGCCCACAAGAGCGACGCCGCGATGGACTCGACCCCCGTGCCGACCTATGGCACCCCTCCCGATGTCGAGGGCTACTTCACCCAGACCGCGGGCAGCGGCGAGGTGCAGGTCTTCAGCGGCCCGTACTGGATCGTGATCCAGTCCGCCGCGCTCTTCGAACCCGGCGACGCCGGCCAGCTCGTCGCCGACGTGCTCGGCAACCTCCCGGCCGCCTGACGAGCGTCCGGCGACGATGAGACGCGACCAGCGACGATGAGATCAGCACAGGGCACCCCCTCGTGGCTCGGCGCGGTCAACGACCGCGTCGGACTCTCGGCGCTGCTCGACCACGGGCCGCTCACCCGCAACCGCATCTGCGAACTCGTGGGGGTGTCCAAGCCCACCGCCTCGATGATGATGACCCGGTTGATCGCCGCCGGCGTGGTCGAGGAGCGCGGGCAGGTCGCCGGCAATCCCGGCCGCAGCGCCACGCTGTACGCCGCCCGCACCGATCGCCCCCTCGGCGTCGCGATCGCGATCGAGGCCGATGAGCTCCGCGCCTCCGTCGTCGACGCGGCCGGCGGTGAGCGCCCGGTCGTCCGCACGACGCTCTCCCGCGACGCGGCGGAGCGCGACGCGGTGCGCGAGGTCTCCGCGGCGATCCAAGCCGCGAGCGAGGCCGCAGGCACCGACCCGTCGGTCGTGCACACCGTCTGCATCGGCACCGCCGGCTACGTCGACCCGGGCGAGGAGGGCACGCTCTTCAGCGAGACGCTCCCCGGTTGGCCGATCAGCGGCCTGCGGCACACGCTCGAGACCGAACTCGGCGTCTCGGTCTTCGTCGAGAACGACGTGAACCTCGCCGCGATCGCCGAACGGGAGTCCGGCGCGGGCGAGGGCCGCGACGTCTTCGCGCTGCTCTGGCTCGGCAACGGCGTCGGCGCGTCGTTCGACGTGGCCGGCGACCTGCACCGCGGCAGCTTCGGCGGCGCGGGCGAGATCGGCTTCCTCCCGCTGTCGGCGGCCGCGCAGGCGCTCGACGTGCACGCCGTCACGAGCCAGGACCTCGCGGGTGCCGTGGCCGTGCGCCGCATCGCGGCCGCCCACGGACTCGACGACACCGACCATCGATCTGCGCTCGAGGCGATCGCCGCGAGCCCCGAACGCGCCGCGATCGTCGAGGAGATCGGCGAGCGCGTCGCGCACATCTCGCTGCCGCTGCTCGCGACGCTCGATCCCGGCCGCCTCGTGCTCGCCGGGCCCACGGCGATCGTCGGCGGCCAGCCCCTCGCGGAAGCCGTGGAGCGCGGCATCCGCAGCATCAGCAGGTGGTACCCCGAGGTCGTCGCGACGCGCATCGATCACGACCCGGTCCTGCACGGCGCGCGCGCGTTCCTGACCGCGAAGGTGCGCGACGACCTGCTCGGCACGGTCGCCCGCCTGAGCCTCTCCTGAGCCGGCCGGCCGCCGCCCGACGGGTCGGGCACGAGCCCCGCGAAGTGGTAATGTCTCTAGCTGTGCGCCTCCGTAGCTCAGGGGATAGAGCGCCGGTTTCCGGTACCGTAGGTCGGGGGTTCGAATCCCTCCGGGGGCACGTTGTGAGTGGTGGTGCCGGCGCTTCGCGCCGGGCAGCCGGCACGGGAGTTCGAGAAGCCTCGGCCATGGGCCGGGGCTTCTCCCGTGTGCGGCCTCGGCGTCGGCGACGCCCGTAGACTCGGCTGGTCGCACTCGCCCGACGAGGAAGGCCTCGCGCATGCACGTCAGCACCGGAGCACTGCAACTCATGGCCGCTCCCCTCGGCTGGATGGATCCGTGGAGCCTCGACCGGCTCCTCCCCTTCCTCATCGTGGGCGGCGTCATGGTCGCCGTGGTCGTGCTCCGCCTGCTCGATGCCCGGGCGAAGCGGCGCGAGCTCGCGCCGAGCAGTCGTCGCGCGGCCCAAGCACCGCCGGCCGTCGGCCTCGAGGAGCTCGAGCGACGAGCGGGGCTCGCCCTCGTGGCATCCGACGACCGCGTCACGGCTGCCGCCGCCGACGTCGACTACGCGGGTGCACTCGACGGCGACGAGGTGGCCGCCGTGCTCGGCGCGGCGCACGCCGACGCACGGGAGCAGCTCGCCGAGGCGTTCGCGCTCCAGCGCGACGCGGGCATCACGACCATCCCCGTCGCCGAACGGCGCGCGGCCTACGAGCGGATCCTCCGCCTGACGGCCGCCGTCGATGCCTCCCTCGACCGCGACGCCCGCTCGCTCGAGCAGCTGCGTGCGCTCGGCGCCCGTGCCGTCGAGGAGCGCGAGTCGCTCGTCGGCGAGCACGCGGCGGCCGACCGCGACCTCGCCCGCGCGACGGCCCGACTCGCCGACGCGGCCGACCGCTACGACGCCGACGCCCTCGAGCCCGCCGCGACCGCCCTCGATGCCGCCCGCAACGCACTCGGCGATGCCCGAGCGTACATCTCCGCGCCCGCGGCGACGGCAGTCGGCACCGCTGCTGCGGTGCGCCTGACCTCGGCCCGGGCCGATCTCGGGCGGGCGGTCGATCGGGTCGCCGCCGCCGAGGCGCACCTCGCGTCGCTCGCTGCGAACGACCTCGCGGTCGCCGACGCCATCGCCGCGCTCGAGCGCGACATCGAGGTCGCCCGCGCGATGGACGGCGAGCGGATGCGCTCGGTCGCCGACGACTTCGCCGCCGAGGCCGTCTCCCTCCGGGAGGCGCTCGCGGCGGCGGGCCGAAACCCCCTCGCACTCGGACGACGGGTCGTGCGGGCCGATGCCGCGATCGACGCCGAGATCCGCGCCGGCACGAGTGCCGGCCGGTTGTCGCAGCGCGTGCTCGCCGAACGGTCGAGCGCCCTCGCCGCCGCGCGGATGCTCGTGGGCACCGCCGAGCACACGCTCGCGGCCGCACCCGTCGACGGCGCCGCCCGCATTCGCCGAGACGAGGCATCCGTGCTGCTGGTCGAGGCGCGCGAGGTGCTCGCCGGTGCGGCACGCGCCGACCTCGCTCCCGGTGACGCCCGCGATCAGGCGGATGCCGCGGCGCACCTCGCCCGGCGTGCGGTGGGCCTCGCACGCGACGACGTCGCCGGCACCCCGGCCTCGGGCGGGCGCCTCTTCGACCGCGAGCCCGGCGGCGACGGGTTCTTCGCCGGCCTCGTGGCCGGGCTCCTCGAACGCGCCGACGAGCGCGGCGCCGCCGAACGACCCGGCGGCGACTGACACGCACACGAGACATGGACGAGGCGCGGCGCCTCCCCATAGACTCGAATTCGTCCGCTCGGACGGGGGAAAGGCACTGATGCATGCGCGCAGTACGCAAGTGGTCCGCGACACTCGCGATCGTCGCCGGAGTGGTGATCGGAACCGGTGCGACCGGCCTCGCATGGGCTGAGGACCCCGTCACGTTCACCTCCTCCCCCGTCGTCGACACCGTGGGTGCGCTCGGGGGCGAGACCGCCGACGTCGTCGCCGCGCTCGACGCCGCGGCAGACCGCAGCGGGCGGCAGCTCTTCGTCGCGTACGTCTCGACGTTCACGAACCCCGCCACGGCGGTCGAATGGACCGACGAGACGGCCGTCGCCAACAACATGGGCAGTGACGACTACCTGCTCGCGGTGGCCGTCGACGGTGGCTCCTACTACCTCTCCGCTGCGAGCGACGCGTCGCTCTCCGCCGACGAGATCGACCGCATCAGCCGCGAGGTGATCGAACCCGAACTCCGTGACGGCGACTGGGCCGGAGCGGCGATCGCGGGCGCCGACGCCATCGCCGGCGACTCCGGCAGCGGTGGCGGCAGCGGCTGGGGCTTCGTCTGGTTCATCGTCATCGCCGCGGTCATCGTCGTGATCATCGCGATCGTGCTGGCACGGCGCAAGAGGAAGCGTGCGGCGGGCGCCGGCGAGGGCGGTGCCGGCCAGGTGCCGCTCCCCTCGATCGACGAGTTGCGCCGTCAGGCGGGCAGCGCCCTCGTGCAGATCGACGATGCGGTGAAGACGAGCGAGGAGGAGCTCGGCTTCGCCGTCGCCTCGTACGGCGAAGCCTCGACGGAGTCCTTCCGCGCCGCGCTCGACGCCGCGAAGGCCAAGGTCGCCCAGGCGTTCACGCTGCAGCAGCAGCTCGACGACGCCACGCCCGACACCGACGACGAGCGCCGCGAATGGTACGGCGGCATCATCCGGCTCACGGGCGAGGCCGACGCCATGCTCGACGAGCAGGCCGAGCAGTTCGACGAGCTGCGGGCGCTCGAACGCGACGCCCCCGCGCAGCTCGCCAGGGTGCAGGCGGCGGCGGCCGCGGCGGAGGCGACCATCGCACCGGCCGAGCAGCGCCTCGCCGCGCTCGGCGCCCAGTACGCGGCATCCGCCGTCGCACCCGTCAGCGACAACCTGACGCAGGCGCGGTCGCGCGTCGGCTTCACCCGCGAGGCGCTCGCGGCCGCGGGCGCGGATGTCGCGGCGGGCGATGCCGCCCAGGCCGCGGTCGGCATCCGCGCGGCCGAGGAGTCCGTCGACCAGACGAACCTGCTGACGGCCGCCGTCGAGCGCCACGCCGCCGATCTCGCGGCGGCGGACGCCGCGATCGCCGCCGGCGTCGACGAGCTCGACCGAGACGTCGCGACCGCCCGCGGCCTGGCGAACGCCGACGCGTCGGCGGTCGCCGATCGAGTGGCCGCCGAGTCGGCGGCCCTGCGCGCGGCGATCAGCGCTCACGGCCGCGATCCGATCGCGCTGCGGGCGAAGCTGGAACAGGTCGACGCCGAGATCGACGCCGTGATCCAGAGCGTGCGCGACGCCGCTGAGCAGGCCGCTCGCGTGCAGGCGCAGCTCTCACGATCGCTCACGACCGCGCGATCGCAGGTGCAGGCCGCCGAAGACTACCTGGTCGCCCGCCGCGGAGCGATCGGCGCGGAGGCGCGGACGCGCCTCGCCGAGGCGGGCCGACTGCTCGTCGAGGCCCAGGGCGCCGCAACGACCGACCCCGCCGCCGCACTCGCCTCCGCGCAACGCGCGGAGCAGCTCGCAGCGGAGGCCATGTCGTTCGCGCAACGCGACGTCGGCGGCTACGGCGGCGGCATGGGCGGCTTCGGCGGCACCGCCGGCGGCTCGTCCGGCGGTGGCGGCGACGTCCTCGGCGCCGTGCTCGGCGGCATCCTCATCAACTCCGTCCTCGGCGGCGGCGGCGGGGGCGGCGGCTTCGGCGGAGGGCGCTCGTCCGGAGGATTCGGCGGCGGGCGCAGCAGCGGCCGATCGGCCGGCAGCTTCGGCGGCTCCGCGACCCGGTCGCGGCGCGGAAGCGGAGGCCGATTCTGATCCACCCGACCACCCGCTGGACGGTCGCCGACCACGACCGACCCCGAACCGGCACGACCGAACCCTGATCACCACGAAAGGAACCACCATGACCAAGCAGTCCATCTTCGGACGGATCTCGCAGCTCGTGCGAGCCAACGTCAACAACCTCATCGACCAGGCCGAAGACCCGCAGCTGATGCTCGACCAGATGGTGCGCGACTACACCAACTCGATCGCCGACGCCGAGGCCGCCATCGCCGAGACCATCGGCAACCTGCGCCTCCTCGAGGACGACCACCGCGAAGACGTCGAGGCCGCACGCGAGTGGGGCGAGAAGGCCGTCGCCGCGAGCCGCAAGGGCGACGAACTGCGCTCGGCCGGCGACGCGTCGGGCGCCGACAAGTTCGACAACCTCGCGAAGGTCGCGCTCAGCCGCCAGATCTCCTCCGAGAACGAGGCGAAGGCCGCAGAGCCCCAGATCTCCGCGCAGACCGAGGTCGTCGACAAGCTGAAGTCGGGCCTGAACGGCATGAAGGAGAAGCTCGTCCAGCTGCAGAACAAGCGCTCGGAGCTCGTCGCCCGCGCGAAGACCGCGCAGGCGCAGAAGCAGGTGCACGACGCCGTCAAGTCGATCGACATCCTCGACCCGACGAGCGACATCGGCCGCTTCGAAGACAAGATCCGCCGCGAGGAGGCGGTCGTCCGCGGCCAGGCCGAGCTCGCCGCGTCGAGCCTCGACGCGCAGTTCAACGAGCTCGACGACCTCGGTGAGCTCACCGAGGTC
>NZ_JBHURI010000096.1:0-13867 GCF_042673425.1 Agromyces sp. NPDC056965
GGTTGTTTTGGTGGGCTGTTTTTTTTTTATAAGACCCTGGGCGAGACCCTCTGGTTATTGCTGGGGGGGCGGGGCTCACCCCCCGCCCCCTCCTGTCGTTTCGATGCTCGACTACTCGGCGTCGGCCTTCTTCGTCGCACGCTTCTTCGGCGCGGGCTTCTCGGCGGCAGCCTCGGCCTCGTCGGCCGCAGCGGCCTTCTTCGGCGCGCGCTTCTTCGGCGCGGGCTTCTCGGCGACCTCGGCCTCTTCGACGATCTCTTCAGCCTCGTCGACGACCTCTGCCTCGGCCTCAGCCTCTGCAGTGGCGACGGCGGTGAACTCGGAGAGGTCGACGGGCTTCCCCGCGGCATCCGACACCTTCGCCTTGCCGAGCGCGATCGCGAGCGCCTTGTTGCGCGCGACCTCGCCGACCATGGCGGGGATCTGGCCGTTCTGGCTGAGGATCTGCACGAACTCGTTGGGGTCCATGCCGTACTGGGCTGCGCCCTGCACGAGGTACTGGGTCAGCTCGTCCTGGCTGACCTGGACCTTCTCGGCCTCGGCGATCGTGTCGAGCAGGATCTGCGTCTTGAACGCCTTCTCGCTCGACTCGGCGACCTCTGCGCGGTGCTCGTCGTCTTCGAGGCGGTTCTCGTTCTCGAGGTGACGGTGCACCTCGTCGTCGATGACGGCCTGCGCGACGGGCACCTCGACGAGCTCGAGGAGCTTGTCGACGAGGAGGTCGCGGGCCTGGCTGCCCTGGCCGAACGACTTGTTGCGGGCGACCTGCTCCTTGAGGCTGTCGGTCAGCTCGGCGAGCGTGTCGAACTCGCTCGCGATCTGCGCGAAGTCGTCGTCGGCTGCGGGGAGCTCGCGCTCCTTCACTGCGGAGACGGTGACGGTGATCTCAGCGGTCTCGCCCTCGTGGTCGCCGCCCAGGAGCTTCGACGCGAAGGTGGTGGTCTCGCCGGCGGAGAGCGTGTCGAGCGCCTCGTCGATGCCCTCGATCAGGTCGCCCGAGCCGAGCTCGTACGAGATGCCGCTGGCGGTGTCGACCTCGTTGTCCTCGATCTTGGCGACGAGGTCGAGGGTCACGAAGTCGCCGGTCTTGGCGGGGCGGTCGACCGTGATGAGCGTGCCGAAGCGGCTGCGCAGACGGTCGAGCTCTTCGGCGACCTCGTCGTCGGCGACCTCGACGGAGTCGACCGTGAGCTCGATGCCGTCGTAGGCGGGCAGCTCGATCTCGGGGCGCACGTCGACCTCGATCGCGAGCAGCAGGTCGCCCGAGAAGTCCTTGTCGCTGGGCCACTCGACGATGTCGGCCTCGGGCCGGCCGAGGGGGCGCAGTTCGTGCTCGGCGACGGCGGCGCGGTAGAAGCCGTCGAGGCCCTCGTTGACGGCGTGCTCGAGCACGGCGCCCTTGCCGACGCGCTGGTCGACGATGGGCGGCGGCACCTTGCCCTTGCGGAAACCGGGCACGTTGATCTGCTCGGCGATGTGCTCGTACGCGTGGGCGATGCTGGGCTTCAGCTCCTCGGGCGTCACCGAGATGGTGAGCTTGGCGCGAGTGGGGCTCAGCTTCTCAACCGAAGTGGTCGGCATGTGGAAGTTCTCCTGTTGTGTGGAAGTTCGTGTCGAGTCGTGGAACTCGTCGGGGCGACAGGATTCGAACCTGCGACCTCCCGCTCCCAAAGCGGGCGCTCTACCAAGCTGAGCTACGCCCCGAGTCGCGACTCAACTCGTCGATTCAGCCGTGCGGGCATGCGGAAGCATGCGTCAGACGGATGGACCCCCGAAAGTCTACTGCACAGCGTGAGGCCCCCGTTGTGCATCCCGTGATCGAGCCCGACACAGAGTTGTGGATGATCCGCCGTTCGCGCCCCCGGCCGTGGCAGAGTGTGGCCATGCCCGAGCACCCCGCAGATGCCCGCGACCTCCGACGCTGGCCGGCCGACCCCGCGCAACTGATCGACACGACGCGCTGCCCCGCGTGCTTCAGCGCCCTGCGCAGCGCGGTCTGCGACGCGTGCGGCCTCGACCTCTCGGTGCCCGCCGCGAGCGAGCTGCTCAGCGCCGGGCGCGCACTGCACGACCGGGAGGCCGACCGGCAGTCGCTCATCACCGCGATGCGCGACGCGCAGTCCGCACGAGTTCACGAGGCGGCGGCGAGGGCGACGGATGCCGCGGCGCTCGCTGCTCCGCCGGCGGCAGTGCCCGCGCCGTCGGCTTCACCGATCTCGATCCCGGCACAGCCGGCTTCGGTCGCATCGGTGGCAGTGCCGGCCCCCGCGCCAACTCCGGCCCCGGCTCCGCCGCAGGTGCCCGTGGCGGCTCCGGCGTCCGCACCCCCGCCCGCCTCACCCGCCGCCGCCCGCTCCGGTCGCTCGGGCGTGCAGGTGCTGCTCCTGACGCTCGGCGTCGTGCTCATCTCCATCACCGCGATCGTCTTCCTCTTCGTCGCCTACCTCGTCGCGAGCCTCGAGGTGCGCTCGATCATCATCGCCGTCGCGAGCGTGCTCGTGCTCGGCGTCGCCTGGCTGCTGCGGGCACGCCGCCTTCCGGGCACCGCAGAGGGCGTGGCATCCGTCGCCATCGTGCTGCTGCTGCTCGACGTGTGGATCGTGCGGGCCAACATGCTGTTCGGCACCGAGACCGTCAGCACGTCGGCCTACCTCGGCGGCGCACTGCTCGTCGTCGCCGCGGTGCTCGTCGGCGTGCGAGCGGCGAGCGGCATCCGGGTCGCGGGCATCGCCGCGGCGGCGTTCGCCCCGATCGGCGTCTTCCTGCTCGCCAGCGAGGCGGCGCCCGACGACCAGCTCAGCACCCCGTTCTGGGTGGGCTTCCTCGCGGTCTCCCTCCTCGGTTCCATCGCGGTGCTCCTGCCCGCCCAGGTCGAGCGCACCATCGTGATGGCGGCGGGCTTCGTCGCCGGAGCGCTCGCCCTGCTCCCCGCGTACTGGGCGCTGCCCGAGGTGCCGTGGAGCCAGCTGTGGTGGTACCTCGCGGTCGCGGCAGCATGGTTGCTCGCGCTGGTCGCGGTGCGGCTGCGGCACGGCCTCAGCACGGTCTGGGGCCGGCTCGCGGCGCCGGCCTTCGGCCTGACCCTCGCCCTGGCGCCGACCCTGGCGATCTTCGCCGAGTTGCCGAGCGAGGTCGCGCTGTGGCTCGCGCCTGCTGCTGCGGGTGTCGTCGCCGCCGTGTTCGCCGCCGGCACGCGGCTGACGGGCACGACCGCACGGGATTCGCTCGCGGCGTGCTTCGCGGCGATCGCCGTGGCGGCCTGCTCGGCGCTTCCCGGCGTGTTCCTCGGCCTCGGCGCCGTCTGGACGAGGCTCGCCGGCAGCGTGCCGCCGTGGAACCTCGGGTTCGACGAGCAGTTGCGTCCGAGCATTCCCGATCACGACCTCACCACGGTCCTCGTGCCGGTCGTCGTCGCGGTCGGCGCACTCGTCGTCTCCGTTCTGCTGCGCCGCGGCCGCGCGCTGGCCGCGATCCCGACCGCGGCAGCGTTCGCGGGCGGCATCGCCGTCGCCTGCGTCTCCCCCGGTCCCGCGATCGCCGCCGTCGTCCTCCTCGTGCTGGCCGGCGTCGCGCTCGCGCTCGCGACGCTGCGGGGTCGCCTCGCCGTTCCCGGGCTCCTCGCGGTCCTCGCCATCGGCGGTGTCGCCAGCGCCGGATTCGCGTGGTGGGTGGGCTACTCCAGCGCCCCGGTGTGGCCCTGGGCCGCTGCACTCGTGATCCTGCTCGCCGTCACGGGGCGCGTCCTCGCGCCCCGGATCTGGCCTGCGGGCGCTGCGCCCGCGGTCGGAGCGGCGCACCTCGCGATCGCGTCGAGCCTCTTCGTCTTCGCCGTGTTCTCGATCCCGCTCTGGCGTGCTCCCGACGATGTGCGGGTGATCGAGCCGTGGATGTGGCTCGCCGTCGTCTCCTCCGTACTGCTCGTGGTCGCCGCCGTCGTGCGGTTCGGCAGGTCGGGCGATCGCCTCTGCGCGGTGCTGCCGCTGCTCGCGGCATCCGTGACCTCGATCTGGGCCCTCGCCTTCGAGACGGATGCCTCGTGGCGCTGGGTGCCCGCAGGCGCCCTCGTCATCGCCGGGGTGCTGTGGGTGCGGCTCGGGGCGCCCGAAGCGCTGCGGATCGCGTTCGCGGCGGTGACCCCGCTCGCACTCGCCTTCGTCTCCGCCGTCGTCGTCGACGAGGCGTTCGGGGCGGACTTCGCGGTCATCGGCATCGCCGGCGCGGCGCTGCTCGCTGCAGCGCTCGCCCACGTCGTTCCCGCACGCTCGAACCGTGCACGAGTCGTCTGGGCGGTCGCCACCGGCGTCGTCGGCCTGGTCGCACTCGCCTCCGGGGTCACCGGCTCCTTCGGCTCCGCCGAACTCTGGCTCGTCCTCCTGCTGCTGACCCCGGTCCCCATCGTGCTCGCCGCGCTCGCGGGCGATCCGATCGGCGGCGCATCGCCGAGCCGGCATCTCGGCTGGCTGAGCCTCGCGCTCGGCGTCGCGACGGTGTGGGCGTGGCGTTCGAGCGATGGAGCCACCGATGTCGAGGCGTACACGCTGCCGCTCGCCGCGGCCCTCGCCCTCGCCGGCCTGCTGATCACGTGGCGACGCACGAGCGGCGAGGCCCCCGCGCAGGGCCGCACGGCCCTGTTCGCGACCGCTGCGGCGATCGCGGTGCTCCCGAGCATCGGCACCGCGGGCGATGCCGAGCTACGGGCCCTGCTGCTCGTCTCGATCGGCATCGTCGTGGCGATCGCCGCGGTGTTCCTGCCCGAGGTCGCACGCGGTGTGCCCGTGCGGCTGCTCGGCGTGCTCACGGGATGGGTCGCCTTCACCGGCGCCGGTCTCGTGCGCGGTGCCGCCGTCGCCACCGGCAACGCCGACAGCGTGCTCATCGTCGAGTTCTGGCCGCTCATCGCCCTCGCGGCAGGCGTGGCGATCGCGGTGATGTGGGCGCGCACCGCGTCTCGCCCCGCGTTGCTGGCCGAGGCGCTGCTGGCGGCATCCGTCGCTCTCGCCACCGTGCCGACGCTGCTGGAGATCGTCGACGGCGACGAGCCGTTGCTCCGCTCGGTCGTGCTGTTCCCCGTGCTCGCACTCGCGTGCATCGCGTCGGCCGCGACGACGGCGAGACCCCTCGCAGGCTCCGTGTTCGTCTGGACGATGCTCGGCACGCTGACTCTCGGTGGCGTGATCGTGCTGTTCTCCGGGCACCTCGACCCGTTCGACCTCGTCACCGCCTCGCTCGGCGTTGCGCTCATCGGCGTCGGATGGTTCCGCATGCGCCGCTCCCCCGAGCTCGGCAGCTGGCCGGCACTCGGCCCGGGCCTCGCGGTGCTGCTCGTGCCGCCGCTGTTCGCCGACTTCACCGATCCCCAGCTCTGGCGCATCGTGACCCTCGGCGTCGTCGCCGTGGTCGTGCTCGTCGTGGGCGCCGTCCGCCGCCTGCAGGCGCCCCTGCTGCTCGGTGGAGCCGTGCTGCTGGTGCATGCGATCGTGCAGCTCTGGCCGTGGATCACCGACCTCTACGAGGCGGTCTGGTGGTGGCTGTGGCTCGGCATCGCCGGCGTGCTGCTCGTCGTGCTCGCGGCGACCTACGAGCGTCAATTGCGCCTCGCACGCGGAACCATCCGCTCGATCGCAGCCCTGCGATAGGCGTGCAGTAGGCGGCGAGCCCGCGCGCGTCACGAGGTGGGGGTCATCGTGTACTACGATGATCCAGTGCCCTCAGCGGGTACGCGGGGATGTAGCTCAATGGTAGAGCCTCAGTCTTCCAAACTGATCACGCGGGTTCGATTCCCGTCATCCCCTCCATAGAAACCCCCGGCCAGCCGGGGGTTTCGTCGTTTCTGGATGATGAGCTCCCGAGCTCGCCGGCGGCCGTTCGTGCCAGCTGCGCGCCAACGACTCCGTCGAAACCACCCGTCACGGCAGGCTCGATGCCCCCAATAGAGAGCGTGCAGCGCTGCCCATCGCCCAGGAGGGCCGGCAACCAGTAGCGTTGCGACGCACCCAGAGAGAGGCACTCGATGACCGACACCAACCAGACCGCCGTACCGCCCGGATGGCACGTCGAGCCGACAACGGGACTCCTCCGCTGGTGGGATGGCACGAACTGGGGGCCGTATCAGCAGCAGGCCGCACCCTCGGTCGTCGTGGTGCAGAGCGCGCCGCAGAACGGTTTCGCGATCGCTGCGCTCATCCTCGGCATCTGGGGCTTCCTCACGACCGCCATCCCACTGTTCATCGGGCTCTTCCTCGGCGGCATCCCCGACATCCTCTCGATCGTCTTCGGCATCATCGGCATCGTTCGAGCGAACCAGATGGGCGGCAAGGGCTTGCCCCTCGCGGTCATCGGCCTCATCCTCGGCTCGCTCGCATTCCTCTCGATATTCCTCGGCGCCGGCACGATCTGGTAGGCCGCTCGGCACCGACGGTCACGGGCTCGCGACGGGTTCGGATTCGCGATCTTCGGTCTGGCGCTCGATGAGAGCGCTCTACTACCGTGTACCCATCGACAACAACCGGTCCTCGTTCCTCGGCCGTGGCGAAGAACTGGAGCGCCTCGCCATGCTCGTGGGTTCGGCGCGCAACGGGCACGGCTCGGCCCTCCTGGTGCGGGGAGAGCCCGGCATCGGGAAGACGACCCTGCTCGAGGAGGCCACGCGAGACCTCGCGGGCGTGCGGGTCGTTCGTTCCGACGGTTTCGAGGCCGAGTCGGCCATGCCGTACGCGATGCTCCAGCGGATCGGAACGCCGTTCACGCACCTCGTACCGGCGCTGCCGCGACGCCAGGCATCGGCATTGCGGATCGCGGCAGGCGTCGACGAAGGGCCGCCGCCCGACCGATACCTCGTCGGCCTCGGCATGCTGTCGCTGCTCGCGGCCGCGGCGGAGCACGAACCACTCGTCTGCGTCGTCGACGACGCGCACCTCTCCGATCCCGAGTCGCTCGAGGTGCTCGCGTTCGTCGCGCGGCGACTGAAGGCGGAGGCCGTGGCGATCATCCTCAGCGCCCGCCCCGACCCGAGGGTCGAACGCGCGGCCGCCGGCATCGCCGCGATGGAGCTCGCCGGGCTCGATGCGCCGACCGCCGTGCACCTGCTGAACCGCTCGGCGACCGATCAGGTCGACCCCTACCTCGCGATGCGGTTCGCCGAGGAGACGGGTGGCAACCCGCTCGCCCTCACCGACCTCGCGCGGGAGTTCACCGCGCAGCAGCTCACCGACTCCTCCCTCGGGCTCGGACCGGTTCCGATCGGCCTGCGCCTGGAGTCCACCTACCTTCGAGCGGTCGAGGCCCTTCCGGCCGACACCCGTCGATGGCTCGGCATCGTCGCGGCGGAGTCGACCGGGGACGCCGCGCTCATCGACGATGCCGCACAGCGGCTCGCCGTGTCGGCCGATGCCTCCGGCGCGGCCGAGAGCGCGGGGCTCGCCACCTCGCGCGACCGCGTGCGGTTCCGGCATCCGCTCGTTCGCGCCGCCGTGTACAACGCGATGCCGGCGGCGGAGCGTCGCCGCGTGCACGAGGTCCTCGAATCGGTTGCGGGGGCACGTGGTCGTGCCGATCTCGCCGTCTGGCACGCGGCAGAGGCCGTGCTCGGCGTCGACGACGAGGTCGCCGACCGCCTCGAGCTGGCAGCGGATGCCGCGGGCGGGCGTGGCGGCACGGTGTCGCGTGCTCGACTGATGGCGCGCGCGGCCGATCTGTCGAGTCCCGGGACGGAGCGGGAGGCGAGGCTCCTCGCCGCGGCGGAGGCCGCCGCGGTCGCCGGCGCGGCGCGGTTCGCGACCGAGATGCTCGACCGGATCGACCCGACCGCACTCGACCCGGTGACCGAGGGGCGGGTGCTCATGTTGCGCGCCCTGCTCGCCCTGTTCGTGGCCGATCCCGACGGCGTGAGGGGCGGCACCGCGCAGTTGCTGCGGGCGGCCGGCCTGTTCCACGGTCGAGCGCCCGAGCTCGAGCAGCGGGCTCTGCTCGGCGCCTTCAACTCGGAACTCACCTCGGAGTCGGCCGTGCGCGGCGGGACCCTGCAGGAGCTCGGGCGCCGGCTCGCAACCGGAGCGGGCGTCACCGACGGGCGGCGGGCGCTCGCGTTGCGCGCCCTCGGTGCGCACATCCTGCGGCCATACCGCGAGGCGGTGCCGATCATGCGTGCAGCCGTTGCGATGCTCCAGGACTCGAGCGACGCGCAGCTGCTCGAGCTCGGCTCCGAGGCCGTCGCACTGACGATGGCCCTGTGGGACGAGCGCACGTGCGTCGAGCTGCTCGAACGCACGGTGCGTGCCGCCACGGAGGCCGGCAACCTCCGCGTGCTCGACACCGCACTGTGGATGCTCGGGCTCCTCGAGCTCGTCCGCGGCGACCCCGCGGCATCCGGTCGCTATGTGGAGCAGGTGCGCGAGTTGCGACGGGCCATCGGCTATGACGCGGAGCAGGTCGTGAACGCGTCCTACCTCGCCTGGTCGGGCGCACCCCCCGAACTCGTCGAGCAGATCGCCGAGGCGACGCTCCTCACCGGGTTCGACGGCGTCTGGACGATCACGATGACCGGTCTCAGCATCCGCGAGATCGCCGACGGCCACTACCGCGACGCCTTCGCGCGCCTCCGCCCGATGGTCGAGCGCGAGTTCCTGCAGGTGACGTACCAGCAGTTGCCCGACCTGGTCGAGGCCGGCGTGCGCAGCGGCAACGTGGGCGCGGCGCGCGCCGCGGCCGATCGGCTCGCCCGGTTCGCGGCGGCGAGCGGCACGCCATGGATCCGCGGGATCTCGGCGCGAGCCGAGGCCCTGCTCGCCGAGCCGGAGGAGGCGGAGGCCCGATATGTCGAGGCGATCGAGCACTTCGCCCTGACCACGGCACCCGGCGAGCTCGCTCGCGCGCACCTCCTGTACGGCGAGTGGCTGCGCCGCGTGAAGCGCCGCCGCGAGGCCCGCGACGAACTCCGTTCAGCGCTCGCGATCTTCGAGCGCGTCGGTGCGCCGGCATTCGCGGCGCGAGCCCGACGGGAACTCGAGGCGACCGGCGAGCACGTGCTCGCCCATGAGACGGGTGACGGACTCGACCGGCTCACGCCCCAGGAGGATGCGGTCGCGCGCCTCGCGTCCGCCGGCCGCACGAACGCGGAGATCGGCGCCGAGCTCTTCATCAGTGCGAACACCGTCGACTACCACCTGCGGAAGGTGTTCCGGAAGCTCGGCATCACCTCGCGGAAGCAGCTGACCGAACGGATGCCCGCGCGCTGACCCCGCGCGACGCTCGCGACTACGCGCACCACGTGGTGCGCCGGCGCAGCCGTGCGCGCGAGCATCGAGGCATCCGCGAATCGCGAGCTGCGCGACTCGCCGCGAATCCGGGAGGCAGCCATGCCCTACGTCACCGCCGATGACGGCGCGCAGATCTTCTACAAGGACTGGGGATCGGACGGCACGCCGGTGCTCCTGAGCCACGGCTGGCCGTTGAACGCCGACGCGTGGGAGGCCGCGGCGCTCTTCCTCGCCGAGCACGGGCACCGCGCGATCGCCCACGACCGACGCGGCCACGGTCGATCGAGCCAGACGTGGAACGGCAACGAGATGGACACCTACGCCGACGACCTCGCCTGCCTCATCGATCACCTCGACCTCACCGAGCTGACGCTCGTCGGGCATTCGACCGGCGGCGGCGAGATCGCGCACTACATCGGCCGGCATGGTTCGGCGCGGGTCGCGAAGCTCGTGCTCGTCTCGGCCGTGCCGCCGCTCATGCTCCAAACCGCCGACAACCCGGGCGGGCTGCCGATCGCCGTCTTCGACGGGATCCGCGCCGGCGAGGCATCCGATCGCTCGCAGCTGTACCGCGACCTCGCCGACGGGCCGTTCTTCGGTCACAACCGCAACACCGACGTCTCGCAGGGCGTGCGCGACGCATTCTGGCTGCAGAGCATGGCCTGCGGGCACCGGGCGGCCTACGAGTGCATCGCCGCCTTCTCGGCCACCGATTTCCGGCCCGACCTGGCGAGGATCGACGTACCCACGCTCGTGATCCACGGCGACGACGATCAGATCGTGCCGTTCCAGGTCGGCGGCGAGCGGTCGGCCGACCTCATCGACGGGGCGACCCTGCTCGTCTACGAGGGCGGCGCCCATGGCCTGCCCGACACCGATCGCGACCGGCTGCACGCCGACCTGCTCGCCTTCATCGACTCCTGAGCCGGATGCCGCGGGCCGACCCCGCGGCATCGAACAGCCCTCCACCACTCGAAAGGACCCCGCCATGACCGACCAGACCGACTCCGCCGCCCCCGACACCATCGTGCTCGTGCACGGCCTCTGGATGACCCCGCGCAGTTGGCGGGGCTGGAAGGAGCGCTTCGAGGCCAAGGGGTTCACCGTGCTCACGCCCGGCTACCCCGGCTTCGAGATCGAGGTCGAGGGGCTGCGGGAGAATCCCGACATCATCGCGAACCTCACGGTGCCGGAGACCGTCGACCACATCGCCGCCCAGATCGAGGCGCTGCCGAAGCCGCCGATCATCATGGGGCACTCGTTCGGCGGCACGCTCACGCAGCTGCTGCTGGCGCGCGGGCTCGGTGCCGCGGCCGTCGTCGTCGACTCGGCACCGACCGAGGGCGTGCGGATGACGCCGCTCTCGCAGGCGAAGTCGTTGTTCCCGGCGCTGAAGAACCCCGCGAACATCCACCGGGCGGTCGCGTTCACACCCGAGGAGTTCCACTACGCGTTCGCCAACACGCTCTCGCGCGAGGACTCCGACGCGGCATGGGAGGAGTTCGCGATCGCCGCTCCCGGCAACTGGATCTGGGCGTACGGGCTCATCGCCAACTTCAAGCCCGGCCACCAGGAGACGTGGGTCGACTACGCGAGGGACCGCGCTCCGCTGCTCTTCATCGGCGGCGAGAAGGATCACATCATGCCTCCGAGCGTGAACAGGTCGAACGCGAAGCACTACGCGAAGTCGCCGGCGCTCACGGAGTACGTCGAGTTCCCGGGCCGCTCGCACTGGATCTGCGCCGAACCCGGCTGGGAGGAGGTCGCCGACCACGCGCTCGAGTGGGCGCTCGCGCACGCGAACCGATCGGCGGCACTCGGCGCATCGGTGGAGTGACGGACGTCGGCTCGCCGCATCCGCGGCGGGCCGACCTCCTGGGCTCCGCACCCGACCCCACCGAGCATGCCCGCCGGCCGGCAACGGTTCGGCAACGAACTGCGCGATCTCCACCGTCTGCCCCGCGTCGACGCGATGATCGACCCGTGGGCGATCTCGGGGAGGCGGCATGCACGCGGTGACCAGACGCCGCCGTCTCATTGGTCGCGTGGTCGGGGCCGTGTCGGTGACCGCCGCCGTGACGCTCGGCAGCACGGGATGTCTCTTCCCCAACGCGTGTCCCACCATCGGCTACCTGTCGTCCGTCGACATCGTGCTGTCCGGGCCGGATGCCGCGAGCGCCGCCCTCGTCGTGCTCTGCTCCGACGTCGGCTGCTCGATACCAGTGGCGGAATCCGGGACGCCCCCGGCCTCGGGTCCGCTCTGGACGGCGACCGACGAAGGAGACGGGCACTGGCGCATCGACCTCGGCATGAACGCACCCGAGCGCGTGACGATCGAGGTCCTCGACGCCGACGGCGCGCGACTGACCGAGACCGCCGAGGAGCTCGAATGGCGCCGCACCGCCGACACCGGGCAGTGCCCGGGTCCGGTGGCGACCGACCCCGTCACCGTCGAGGTCGGCTGACGACGGGCATGTGACGCCCCGTGTCAACCCCAGATCAGCCCAGCCTTTCCTTCCTTGAAATATGTGAGCACCCGCGTAGCGTTGAACACGACATACGTTCAGGGAAGGTGGACCACATGACCGACACGAAGATCGCTCCCAAGACCCCGAAGGCCGGCGCGAACGCCGACGTGGCATCGGGCGTCGCCCAGTTCCTCACTCCCGTCGTGCAGGAGCTCGTCGCCCTCGCCGTCAACGGCAAGCAGGCGCACTGGCACGTGCGCGGCGTGAACTTCATCGCGGTGCACGAGCTGCTCGACGAGGTCGTGGCGCACGCGCAGGAGTGGGCCGACCTCGCCGCAGAGCGCGTCGTGGCACTGGGCCTGCCCGTCGACGGCCGCCTCAAGTCCGTCGCCGACAAGAGCGGTGCCGTGAACCCGAAGCTCGGCTTCCAGCCCTACGACGAGGCGATCGCCGATGTCGTCGCGCAGATCGACCTCGCGGCCGAGAAGGTCGCCGAGGCGATCGAGGGCCTCGACGAGCTCGACCCGGTGAGCCAGGACGTCGTGATCGAGATCCGCCGCGGCCTCGACAAGGACCGCTGGTTCCTCTTCTCGCACGTCGCCGTGAAGTAACGCGCGATGGCGGGCTGACGGGCCCGGGTGCAGAATGCCGGTATGACGGCCGATGCACCCGGGCCCGTTTCGTCTTCGGCGGATGCCGCCGGCGCAGGTTCGCGCGCGGCATCCGACCCCTCGCTGACCGACGCGCAGAAGTCGCTGCGGGCGCAGATGCTGGCCACCGAGCACTGGAGCCTGCTCGCCTCGCGGTCGACCACGCAGAGCGAGGTGCTCACCCGCATCGCGATCTTCCTCACGCTCGTGTCGGCCGGCCTCGTGACACTCGGCGTGCTCGGCAACGCCACGGGGTTCCGCGGCTGGTTCGGACTCGCGGCGCTCGGGGTGCTGCTGCTGCTCGTGCTGCTCGGCGTCATCACGCAGTTCCGGGTGTTCAACACCGCGACCGAAGACCTCGCGTACGTGCTCGCGATGAACCGGCTGCGCGGCGCCTACCTCGACCTCGACCCGGGGATCGAGCGGTACTTCCTCATGGGCACGACCGACGACGGACCGGGCATCGACCGCACGTACTACCCGTTCGCCAGGCGCGACCGCACGCAGGTCTTCGCGAGCTCGATGATGGTGATGCTCGTGGTGAACACGGCGCTCATCGGGCTCTTCACGGGCTCGCTGGTCTACGCGCTCACCGCATCGGTGGGATGGTCGCTCACCGTGGGAGCCGTCATCGCGGTGGCCGGGTTCCTGTACTGGATGTTCTGGGGATATCGCAGCTACGTGCAGGTGATGCGCACGCACGTACCGCTCCGCCGCAGCCCGCAGGCGTGACCGACGACGAAGCCGGTCACCGCGGGCTGCGACGCCATCGCCTCGGCCGCGTCAGCGCTGCAGCCAGGTGAGCACCGCGAGCACGCGCCGGTGATCGGAGCCCGAGTCCTCGAGGCCGAGCTTCTGGAAGATCGACGTGACGTTCTTCTCGACCGCACCGACGCCGATGAAGAGCTGCTTCGCGATGCCCGCGTTCGTGCGCCCCTCGGCCATGAGCGTCATGACCTCGCCTTCGCGCGGTGTCAGGGTCTCGAGGGGGTCGCTCCGGCGGGCGAGCAGCTCGCGCACGACCTGCGGGTCGAGCACCGTGCCGCCCTGGCTCACCCGCTCGACGGCGTCTTCGAGCTCGTCGAGCGAGGCGACGCGGTCTTTCAGCAGATAGCCCATGCCGCCCTCGCCCGACGAGAGCAGTTCGTGCGCGTAGGTGCCCTCGACGTACTGGCTGAGCAGCAGCACGCCGACCTTCGGCATGCGCCGCCGCAGTTCGATGGCGGCCCGCACCCCCTCGTCGCGGAACGTCGGCGGCATGCGCACGTCGAGGATCGCGAGGTCGGGCCGGGTCTCGTCGAGCGCTGCGAGCAGCGAATCGGCCTCACCGTATGCCGCCACCGTCTCGAATCCGGCCTCGTCGAAGAGTCGCACGAGCCCCTCGCGGAGCAGCATCGAGTCTTCGGCGAGCACGATGCGGAGGGGGGCGCGATCGGTCATGCCCCCACACTATCGGCGGGCGAGCGGATGCCTCGTGGCCGCGTGGGCCACGAGC
>NZ_JBHURI010000097.1:0-13822 GCF_042673425.1 Agromyces sp. NPDC056965
GCCCAATCGGGCCGGCCCTCTTCACACATCGACGTTCTCAGTTGGAACGAGCGTGTGCCGCTTCCACGAGTGCGCCGTAGATCGCAGCGGCACTCGTGCCGGATGCCTCGATGGCGAGCGGGACGAGCGACGTCTCGGTGAGGCCGGGGATGACATTCGCTTCGAGGAACCAAGGGCGACCGTCGTCGTCGACGATGAAGTCCACGCGGGAGAGATCGCGCAGGCCGAGTGTGCGATGTGCGAGCACCGCGGCGTCCGATACCGCCGACACCGTTTCGTCGCTGAGTCGCGATGGTGCGTAGAAGGTCGTCTCACCGGCGTTGTATCGGGCCTGGAAACTGTAGACACCTGCGGTCGGTTCGATCTCGACGGCCGGAAGCGCGCGGGGGCCCTCACCCGTGTCGACGACGGTGACCGCGATCTCGGTGCCGTGGATCCGGCGTTCGACGACGGCGACGTCGGCGTAGGTGAACGCCTCAACCATCGCCCGAGGGAGATCGTTCGTGTCTTCGACGATCGTGACGCCCTGCGCCGATCCGCCGGATCCCGGCTTCACGACGAGCTCCCCCTCGAGTGCCGAGCGCACGACCTTCAGTACGCTCGACGCGCCGAGCTCCCGGAACGCCTCATGGGAGAGCACGATCGATTCGGGAACGTCGACGCCCGCGGCGGCCAGCAACGAGCTCGCGACGGGCTTCGACCAGGCACGCCGAGATGCGGCACCCGACGATCCGACCGTCGGCACGCCGATCGCCGCGAGGAGTTCGAGCAGCGACCCGTCTTCACCGCTCGACCCATGCAGTGCGGGGAATACGACGTCGGGACGCTCGTTCGCGAGGAAGGGCAGCAGCCCGGCATCGGGGTCGCGGAGCACGACGCGGTGGCCCGCGGCGGTCAATGCATCGGCGACGCGACGCCCGGAACGCAGTGAGACATCGCGCTCGTGCGAGATGCCGCCGGCGAGAACGACGACGTAAAGCCCAGAAGAATCGCTCATGATCAGGGGTTTCTCCACTACTTCAGGTCGGACGGCGGTGCGGAGTCGTACCCCGCGCTCGGAGGCAGTTGCAGCGGGCCGGTGCCCGCGAAGGTGTCGAGCAGGTCGAGCTCGCCGTTGATCACGGTCGCGAGGCGACGAATGCCGAGCCGGATCTCATCGGGCGTCGGATAGCAGAACGACAGCCGCATGGCGTGGCGACCTCGGCCGTCGGCGAAGAATGCCGTGCCGGGCGTATACGCCACGAGCTCCTTCACCGCTCGGGGAAGCATCTGCTTGGAGTCGAGAACGTCGGGCATCGTCACCCAGACGTAGAACCCGCCGTTCGGGTTGGTCCAGTTGAGCTGCGGCAGGTACTCCCCCAGCGCTTCGATCATCGCGTCCTTGCGTTCGCGGTAGACGCCGCGGAAGGTGTCGATCTGCGCGCGCCAGTCGGCTGTTGCCAGGTACTCCGACACCACCATCTGGCTGAACGAGCTCGGCGACAGGATCGCCGACTCCGCAGCGAGGATGAGCTTCTCGCGAATGGCGTGGGGGGCGAGCGCCCACCCGACCCGGAACCCGGGCGCAAGGGTCTTCGAGAACGAGCCGAGGTAGATGACCCCCTCGGGGTCGAGCGATCGGAGCGCGTTCGGTGCGGGTTCGTCGAAGTGCAGCAGCCCGTAGGGGTTGTCCTCGAGCACGAGAATCTCGTTCGAGCGGCAGATCTCGAGGATCTCGGGTCGTCGGTCGGCTGAGAGCGTGACGCCGGCCGGATTGTGGAAGTTCGGAATCGTGTACAGGAACTTGATGCGGCGGCCCTGACCTCGGAGCGCTGCGATCGTCTGTCGCAGCGCCTCGGGGATCAGGCCGTGCTCGTCGGTCGCGACGTGGGCGACGTTCGCCTGGTAGGAGCGGAAGATCCCGAGGGCTCCGACGTAGCTCGGCGATTCGGCGAGGATGACGTCTCCGGGATCGATGAAGAGCTTCGCGACCAGGTCGAGCGCCTGCTGGGAGCCCGTCGCGGTCACGACGTTGTCGACGCTGCCATGGATGCCCTCGATCGACATCACCTCGAGGATCTGCTCGCGAAGCTCGGGGATTCCCTGACCAGAGCCGTATTGCAGCGCCACGGCACCGCGCTCCCGCATGACCTTCTCCATCGAGGAGGTGATGAGGTCGTGCGGCAGCGCCGACACGTACGGCATGCCGCCGGCCAATGAGACGACCTCGGGTCGTGAGGCGACGGCGAACAGGGCTCGGACTTCGGAGGCGGCCAGCCCGGCGGCTCGCTCGGCGTAGTTCGCGTACCAGGGGTCGAGATTGTTGCCGGTCCGCTGGGGGACGCCGTCAGATGTCACTGCGCTGCTTCCGTTCTGTTCAGGGTTTCCATGGTAGTTGCTGGGTTCGGGGTGGTCGTTCGGGGTCCGGCGGCTGCGACATCCGCTCGCATTCGACGCCCCGAAGCCCGAGCCCGGAGACGCGAAAGACCCGCCCGGCTTTCGCCGGACGGGTCTGGAGTTCGACCGCCGACTACGAGATGTAGGCGGCGAGGTCGGCCTCGAGTGCGGGCTTCGGCTTGGCGCCGATGACGGTCTTGACGACCTCGCCCTTCTCGAAGACCTTGAACGCGGGGATCGCGGTGATCTGGTACTTCATCGCGAGGCCGGGGTTCTCGTCGACGTTGAGCTTGACGATGTCGAGCTTGTCGGCGTGCTCCGTCGCGATCTGGTCGAGGATCGGGCTGACGGCGCGACACGGGCCGCACCACTCGGCCCAGAAGTCCACGAGGACGGCCTTCTCGTTGTTGAGAACCTCCTGCTCGAAGGTGGCCTCGGTCACTGCACGTGCAGTCATTGCGTTCTCCTTTTGGTGAAGCCTTCGGTGATCGGATGCCGCGAGTCAGCGCTTGCGGCGACCGTGATGTGCTCGCGAGAGCGACACCTGGTCAGTTGACGACGGCGAACTCCGTCTCGAGCACGGCCTCTGCGGCGTTCTCGTTGCCGAGCGCCGCGAGGTAGTGCTCTGCGTCGAGCGCAGCGGCCGCGCCGGAACCGGCGGCGGTGATCGCCTGGCGGTAGTGGGGGTCGATGACGTCACCGGCCGCGAAGACGCCCGGCTGGGACGTCTTCGAAGTGCGTCCCTCGAGCGCGATGGTTCCCTCGGAGGTGAGGTCGAGCTTGCCGTGCACGAGGTGCGTGCGGGGGTCGTTGCCGATCGCGACGAAGAGGCCGTCGAGGTCGAGCCCGCGCTCGTCGCCGGTCACGGTGTCGCGGAGGGTGACTCCGGTGACCGCTTCGGTGCCGTGGATCGCCGCGATCTCGGAGTTCCAGATGAACTCGATCTTCTCGTTGTCGAAGGCGCGCTGCTGCATGATCTTCGACGCCTTGAGCGAGTCGCGACGGTGGATCACGTAGACCTTGCTGGCGAAGCGGGTGAGGAAGGTCGCCTCCTCCATCGCCGAGTCGCCACCGCCGATGACGGCGATCTTCTTCTCACGGAAGAAGAAGCCGTCGCACGTGGCGCACCACGACAGGCCGTGGCCCGAGAGCACCTCTTCTTCGGGGAGGCCGAGCTTGCGATAGGCCGACCCGGTCGCGTAGATGACCGCGGTCGCCTCGTGTACGTCTCCGTTGCCCAGCTTGACGCGCTTGACGGGCCCGTCGAGTTCGAGCTCGACGACGTCGTCGTAGACGACCTCGGTGCCGAACCGCTCGGCCTGCTCCTGGAGCTTCGTCATGAGATCGGGGCCCATAATGCCCTCGGGGAAGCCGGGGAAGTTCTCGACCTCGGTCGTGTTCATCAGCTCGCCGCCGATCTCGACCGAGCTCGCGATGAGCAGGGGGTTCAGCTGCGCGCGTGCGGCGTAGATCGCAGCCGTGAAACCGGCCGGTCCCGAACCGATGATGATGATGTCGCGCAAACCCGCTCCCGTCGTTGCTGGTGATTCGTAGCATTCAACGAATCGGATGCCACGAGATGCTCAACACAGTCTAAGCGGCGACTATTCCGCCGGAGCCCCGCGATGCAGCGTGTGACGGATGCCGCGTGGAGGCGGATGCGCCTGGTGCACGCCGTGCGCGACTGCTCAGCGCCTCCGGAGCTTCATGATGATGGCCTCCGCGAAGCCCCGGAACTCGGGGACCCGCGCGAACCAGAGGGTTGCGAAGTAGAGGAGTGCCATCGTGCCGCCGATCACGATCATCGAGACGATCGCGCCGACTCGGGTCTCGAGCGCGAAACCCCCATCGGTGGTGCCACCGAGGAGCACGAGCAGACCGATGCCCGCAGCCACCGGGATGATCGCCGCTGCGATGAATCGGAGATAGGACCCGAGCACGTGCCGAAGGTCGATGCCGCGGAGCTTGCGTCGCAGGAGGAGCGCGGCGAGGATCAGCTGGGCGGTACCGGCCACGGTGGTGGTGAGGGCGATCGCGAGGGCGACCTGCGAGGTCGGCAGGGTGCCGGCGTACAGGGCGCCCGCGGTGAACAGCACCACCTGGAAGAGCGTGAAGAAGAAGGGCGTCTTGGTGTCGTTCAGCGAGTAGAAGGTGCGTTGCACGACGAACAGCGCGGAGAAGCCGACCAATCCGATGAGATAGGCGATGACGATGTTGCCGAACGCGGCGATGTTCTCGAGGTCTCCGAGTCCGTACACCGCGCCGAACGGGTACGCGACGACCATGATGACCGCCGTCGCGATCACGATGATCGAACCGATGCCGCGCAGGGCGCTCGACAGGTCGGCTCGCACCCGGTCGACGTCGGCGATGGCAGCGTGCTCGCTCATGCGGGTGAAGTAGGCCGTCGCGATCGAGACGGTGATCACCGAGTGCGGCAGCATGAAGATCAACCAGGCGTTGTTGAGCGCAGCGACGGATGGATCGCCGGTGTCGGCCGCCCCGCCGCTGATCCCGGTCTCGACGATGCCGGCGAACGTCGTCAACAGCAGCATTCCGAACGTCCAGCCCGCGATCTTCCCGGCCGCACCGAGGCCCACCCCGCGCCAACCGAAGTCGGGACGGAACCGCAGCCCGATGCGCTTCCAGAACCAGAAGAGGGTCAGCGCCTGGAGCGCCACACCGACCGTCGTGGCGCCCGCGAGGAGGGCGATCATGCCGGCGGTCCACTCCGACGGTGACCGCGAGCCTCCGGGATCGGCTCCGAAGATGAACGCGAAGACGAGCATTCCACCGATGCCGACCAGGTTGTTGATCACCGGTACCCAGGTGAACGGTCCGAACGAACGCTTGGCGTTCAACACCTCGCCGAGCACCGAGTAGAGCCCGTAGAAGAAGATCTGGGGGAGGGACCAGAACGCGAAGAGCGTCGCGAGCTGGCGGGTCTCATCGTCGAGCCTCGGGCCGTACAACAGCGTCAGGAGTGGTGCAGCGAGCGTGGCGATCACGGCCACGCCCGCGAGAATCACGAGCGCGACCGTCACGAGTTTGTTGATGTACTTCTCGCCGCCGTCGGCAGAGCGGCTCGCCCGCGCGATCTGCGGCACGAGCACCGCCGAGAGCACTCCCCCGCCGACGATGGCGTAGATCGTATTGGGGAGCTGCGTCGCGATCGCGAACGCGTTGGCACCCGAGCCGACCATGCCGATCGTCGCGGTGAGCACGATCGTCTTCACGAAACCGAGGATGCGGGAGACGATCGTGCCCGATGCGAGGAATGCGCTCGCGCGCCCGATGCGGTCTTCAGCCATCGCGGCGATCGTCTCCATGCTCGTCGGGTTGTTCGGTATCGGTGGAGCGGACGCCCTCCTCGGGCTCCTCGCCACCGGTTGCACTCGCGGTCTCCGCCGCCTCCGCCTCGCCGCTCTCCGCCGCCTCGGCACGTCGCTTGCGATGACGCCGGATGTTGCGCCAGATGCCGACCCCGAAGAACACGACGATGATGACGCCGATGATGGCGGCCCCGAGGCCCTCCCAGTCGGCCTGAACGTTGACCGGGATCGAGACGGGGCTGCCGACCGGAACGCCCTCGGGCGAGGTGAGCGACACGGTGAGCGTCACATCGCCGTTGCCGATGCCGGCGGCGACCGGAACCGTCGTCGTGCTCCGCGACTCGGGGTCGATCTTGACGGTGATCTGGTCTTCGACGACCAGACGACCGTTCGACGGCGTGACGTCGACGACGACGGTGACGGGGTACGGCAGTGCGTTGAGGATCGTCGTGGGCACGCCCGTCTCGGACGACACGACGTTGATGGGGCTGCTGGGCACGACCGAGACCGCGTCGAGCGTTCGGCGCTGCGCGACGAGCCATTCGCCGACGGCGGCGTCCCACGCCGGTCGATCGTCGAGCCAGGCCACGTCGAGCAGGGCGAGGGCGTCGCGTCGTGTCGGTCCGGTCAGCTCACGCGGGTCTTCGAGCACGGTCGCGAAGGCGGCCACGTTCGCATCGGTGCGGATGATGCGGTCGACGTTGTCGATGCGCTGCTGGTCTTCGGGCTGGTCGACGAGGGCACGGGCCACCGGCGGTGCGCCGATCGCGTCGGTGAGGGAGGCGGCAGCGACCCGAGGGTTCGCGGCGAGTTGGTCGAGCGTGGCGCTCACGCGTGCCGACTGCGCTCCGGCGCCGCGGCCGAGCGTTGCCAGCAGCGTCGCGGGCTGCTCGGCATCGTCGCCGTCGAGCAGTGCGAGTTCCGCCCCGAGCCGGCCGGCCGCCGCTCGCCACTCCGCATCGGTGAGGGCCTCCGACGCCGCGCGCAGTGGAGCGGTGAGTCGGGCATCGGCGACGACGGCGGTGGATCCGTCGACGGTCGACGCGGCATTGGCCCACTGCTCGTCGGTCGAGACGTTGCCGGGAGCGAGGATCGACGTGGTCAGCCCGGCCGCCCCCAGGAACGCGAGGTCCCCCGTCGCGACCGTGTCGTCGCCCGGCCAGGCGATGTCGGTACGGGTGTAGGGCCAGGCGAGCAGCTCTTCGGTCGTCGGCAGCTCGCCCGTCGCCGGCTGGGTCGGAACAGGGGTCGCACTCGGGGCGGTGTCGCCGTCGTCGTCCGCGGTGGCCTCGGCGGTGCCGGTGAAGTCGGCAGGGTCGAGGACGTCGGTGAACGAGGTCGGACCGAGCAGCGCCGGCACTCCGAGTTGCGCCTGGGCCGCGACATCCGCATCTGCATACGCGAGGGGGAATATTTCGTTCTGGAGCCCGGCGAGGCGCTCGAGCCACGCCGTGGCGGTGCTCGGCGCCGAGGTGCCGAGCACGCGGATCGACGCGATGATGCGCGGGTCGACGCCGATCGCGATCGGTCGCCCCTCGACGGCGTCGAGCTGGCGTGTGAGCAGTCCGAACGGGGAGGTCCAGGTGGCCAGGTCCTCCGCTCGGAGCAGGCCGCTCGCGGATGCCGGCACGGTCAGGGGAACGGCGAGGGCGATCGAGGTCGCGCCCGTAGCGGGTGCGTTCGCATTCGCGAATGCATCGGCGGCCGAGGAGACGAGCGTGTCGCCCACGAGCAGCTCCGCACCGAAGCCGAGCACCGGGGAGGTGTCGATCTCGTCGATGGCCTCGGGCGGCAGCGTGACGGACACGACCTCGACGGCGCCGGGCGCGATCGTCGTCGATGCGACCTCGGCGACACCGACGCCGTCGATCGCGGTGGCTTCGGGGACGGCGTCGTCGGCCGTGGATGCCTCGGGGTCGGGCGCCTGCGCGAGCCACGCGTCGAGTTCGGCCGTCTCGTCGATCGCGGTCGCGGAACGCAGGAGGCGGAGCGTGCCGGCCTCGACGGGCTCCGAGGTGGAGTTCACGATCTCGATCTCGAGGTCGACCGGCGCGTCGGGAGCGACGTTCGTCGAGCCCGTCGGTGCGACCCGCAGGACGACGCCGGTACCGGTGCGCGCCTCGGCCTGGACGAATCGGGCACTTGGCGCGGCCAGCGCCGTCAGGGGTGCCGTCACCAGCACCGCGGTCGCTGCGATCGTCGCGCCGAACGCCGTGATGCCGCGTCGGCGGGAGCGGGAGGCGTGCGGCGACGAGGGCGACCGCCGGGCGCCATCCGTCGATTCGACCCGTGAGCACCGGCGGCGCGCAGGGTTCGACTCGGGCACCATGTTGGCGATTCTACGGCGTGGCGCCCGCGCATTCGCCCGGCATCCACAGGCGCTTCGGATGGTGCGCGAACCGGGGCATCCGTCAGCTGGCGCTTAACATGGGGGCATGCAGAGTGTCGCGGCAGCCCTCGACCGGCTGGGCGAGCTGGCGGCTTCGCCGACCGTTTCACGCCTCGCGGCGGCGTTCGAGGCGGCCGGCCACGAACTCGCGCTCGTCGGCGGCCCGGTGCGCGACGCGTTCCTCGGCCGCGACGTCAACGACCTCGACTTCACGACGGATGCCACGCCCGACGAGATCCTCGCGATCGTCAAGCCCATCGCCGAGGCGCACTGGGACATCGGGCGCGCGTTCGGCACGATCGGCGCGAGGATCGCCGGTGAGACCGTCGAGATCACGACCTACCGCGCCGATGCCTACGACGGCGCATCCCGCAAGCCCGAGGTCGTGTTCGGCTCGAGCCTCGAAGACGACCTCACCCGCCGCGACTTCACCGTCAACGCCCTCGCGCTGCGCCTGCCGAGGCTCGAGCTCGTCGACCCGTCGGGTGGCGTCGAAGACCTCGTCGCGCGCGTGCTGCGCACCCCGGCCGCTCCCGAGCAGTCGTTCGGCGACGACCCGCTGCGGATGCTCCGTGCCGCCCGCTTCTCGTCGCAGCTCGGCTTCACGGTCGAGCCCGCGACCGCCCAGGCCATGACCGACCTCGCCGCCGAGATCGATCGCATCTCCGCGGAACGCGTGCGCGACGAGCTCACGAAGCTGCTCCTCTCGAGAACGCCGCGCAGCGGCATCCGGCTGCTCGTCGAATCCGGTCTCGCCGAACGCGTGCTGCCCGAACTGCCGGCGCTCTCGCTCGAGCGCGACGAGCACCACCGTCACAAGGACGTCTACGAGCACAGCCTCACCGTGCTCGACCAGGCGATCGAATACGAGATCGAGCGCGGCGTGCTCGACTCCCCCGACCTCATCGTGCGCCTCGCCGCCCTGCTGCACGACATCGGCAAGCCGGCGACCCGGCGCTTCGAGGGCGGCGGCGCGGTCAGCTTCCACCACCACGACGTGGTCGGCGCGAAGCTCGCACGCAAGCGCCTGCGCGCGCTGCGCTTCGACAACGACACGATCGCCGCGGTCTCGCGGCTCATCGAACTGCACCTGCGCTTCTTCGGCTACACCGACGGAGCGTGGAGCGACTCCGCCGTGCGCCGCTACGTGCGCGACGCGGGCGATCAGCTCGAGCGGCTCCACATCCTCGCCCGGGCCGACGTCACGACCCGGAACCGCCGCAAGGCCGACCAGCTCGCCTTCGCGTACGACGACCTCGAGGAGCGCATCGCGGTGCTCGCCGAGGAGGAGGAGCTCGCCGCGGTGCGCCCCGAGCTCGACGGCGCCGACATCATGCGGCTGCTGGACATCCCGCCGGGCCCGATCGTGGGCGAGGCCTATCGATACCTGCTCGAGGTGCGCCTCGACGAGGGCCCCATCGGCCCGGATGCCGCGACCGAGCGCCTGCTCGCCTGGTGGGCGTCGCGCGAAGCCACGGCCGAGGCCTGACCAGTCCGGTCGAATGGCGTGGGTGCGGGGCATCCGCTATGCTGTCTAGGTTGCCCGTGTGCCGCGATTGTGCGGCCTCCACGGCGTGACGTATGCACAACCCTCCTGCTGCAGAGATCCTGTAGCCGTTTGAGTCCGAAGGAGGTGGGTTAGTCATGCACCAATACGAGCTGATGGTTATCCTCGATCCCGAGATCGATGAGCGCACCGTTGCTCCCAGCCTTGACAAGTTCCTCAACGTCATCCGTAATGATGGCGGCACCGTCGACAAGGTCGACATCTGGGGACGTCGTCGTCTGGCGTACGAGATCAACAAGAAGAACGAGGGCATCTACGCCGTCGTCGACTTCACCGCCGAGTCCAAGACCACCGATGAGCTCGACCGCCAGCTGAACCTCAGCGAGGCCGTCATGCGCACCAAGGTCCTCCGCGCCGAAGAGGCGATCGCACAGGTCGCCGCTCACGCGAAGGCCCAGGAGGCGAAGGCCGCGAAGAAGGCCGCCGCTCAGGCGAAGGCCGGCGCGAAGGCTGCAGCTCCTGCTGCCGCTGTCGCCGCCGCTCCCGCTGCTGCGGTCGCCGCGGCTCCCGCCACGGCCAAGAAGGACGACTAGTCCTCATGGCCGGCGAGACCATCATCACCGTGGTGGGCAACCTCACTGCAGATCCCGAGCTGCGTTACACGCAGAACGGCCTCGCGGTTGCCAACTTCACCATCGCTTCCACTCCTCGTACGTTCGACCGTCAGGCGAACGAGTGGAAGGACGGCGAAGCGCTGTTCCTGCGCGCGAGCGTCTGGCGTGAATTCGCCGAGCACGTGGCCGGTTCACTCACCAAGGGATCCCGGGTCATCGCTTCCGGGCGTCTCAAGCAGCGTTCCTACGAGACGAAGGAAGGCGAGAAGCGCACCACCATCGAGCTCGAGGTCGACGAGATCGGCCCGAGCCTGCGCTACGCCACCGCGTCCGTGACACGTGCACAGTCCAACCGTGGTGTCGGCGGCGGCAACAGCTCCTTCGGGGGCGGCGCCGGTGCCGACGAGCCGTGGGCACCCAGCGCCCCCGCAGCAGCCCCTCAGGGCGGCGGCGGCGACGTCTGGAACACCCCCGGTACGAGCTACGGCGACGAGACCCCCTTCTAGGCCCAGCCTGCTCGACAGGCACTGAGGCCGGTGAACGGATGCCGCAGGCATCCGCTCGCTCGAATCGTTTTCAATAGACAGGAAAGACAATGGCTGGAAAGTCGAGCGGCGATCGCCGCAAGCCGACCCGCGGGAAGGGCGCGAAGAACGCCGCCCCGGCGAAGTCCATCAAGGTCGGTGTCATCGACTACAAGGACGTCGCGACCCTCCGCAAGTTCATCTCCGAGCGTGGAAAGATCCGCGCCCGCCGTATCACCGGTGTCTCCGTGCAGGAGCAGCGCCTGATCGCCCGTGCCGTCAAGAACGCACGCGAGATGGCCCTTCTGCCCTACTCGGGCTCTGGCCGCTAAGGAGCACGACAATGGCTAAGGTAATTCTCACCCACGAGGTCACCGGCCTCGGCACGGCCGGCGACGTCGTCGAGGTCAAGAGCGGTTACGCTCGCAACTACCTCGTTCCCCAGGGCTTCGCTGTGGCGTGGTCCCGCGGTGGCGAGAAGCAGGTCGAGCAGATCAAGGCGGCTCGCGCCGCTCGCGCCCTGCACTCGCTCGAAGACGCTCAGGCCCTCAAGGCCAAGCTCGAGTCGACCAAGGTCAAGCTGGCCGTCAAGGCCGGCCAGGGCGGGCGCCTCTTCGGCTCCGTCAAGACCTCGGATGTCGCGGCTGCGGTCTCGACCGCCGGTCTCGGCGAGCTCGACAAGCGCAAGATCGAGATCACGGCCCCCATCAAGGCGGTCGGCGATCACGAAGCCACGGTTCGTCTGCACGACGAGCTCTCGGCGACGATCACCCTTCAGGTGGTCGCAGCGAAGTAGTTCGCAGCAACGCACGAGAACGGCGGTTCGGGCCTCGGCCCGGCCGCCGTTTTCGCGTCTTCGCGTACACCCGCCGCAGTGCTGCGCGCAAGTCGACATCGGTGTTTCCTGTGATGGTTGTACACAGGTCGACCCACAGGTGGAGTGGACTTCAAAAGAAGTTTTCCCCCACAGGTGTGAATAGATGAAAATGCTGGTCGCGCCTGAATTCAACTCGTGTAATTCACGGAGTTTCCACAGTTATCCACAGGCGTAGTGCACACATTCCACGGCGTTTCGCCCAGTTTGTCCCCAGAGTTATCCACAGGCCGGGTTGTGTTGTGCACACCGGCTTCCCTATCGTGAAGCAGCGTCCATTCCACCCCATGCGAAACCCCGGTCCATCAGCCATGTCGGCGGCCTCCGGGACACTGGGTGATGGGCGCGGGTCGCTCGCCCGTCTGAGCCGAACCGGAGGTCATGAAGTTGTCGATCGCGCACATCGGGCTCGCTGAACCGGTCGATGACGGTGACGCCCGACGGGGCGAGCGCGTTCCTCCCCACGACCTCCTCGCCGAGCAGAGCGCACTCGGCGGCATGATGCTCTCGAAAGACGCCGTCGCCGACGTCATCGAGACCGTGCGCGGCGTCGACTTCTACGTGCCGAAGCACGAGGTCGTCTTCAACGCGATCCTGACGCTCTACTCGCACGGTGAGCCCACCGACGTCATCGCCGTCACCGACGAGCTGACGAAGACCGGCGACCTGCAGCGCGCCGGCGGCGTCGAGTACCTCCACACGCTCACGAGCATCGTGCCGACCGCCGCCAACGCCGGCTTCTACTCGTCGATCGTCGCCGAGCGCGCGATGCTGCGTCGCCTCGTCGAGGCCGGCACCCGCATCGTGCAGATGGGCTACCAGGGCGAAGGCGAGGTCACCGACCTCGTCAACAACGCCCAGGCCGAGATCTACGCCGTGACCGGCTCCGTCGAGACCGAAGACTACGTGCCGCTCTCAGAGGCCGTGACGGTCGCCATCGACGAGATCGAGGCGGCCAAGCACACCGACGGCAAGTTCACCGGCGTGCCCACGGGCTTCGCCGACCTCGACGACCTGACCAACGGGTTCCACCCCGGCCAGATGATCATCGTCGCGGCGCGACCCGCCATGGGAAAGTCGACCCTCGCGCTCGACTTCGCCCGCGCCGCGTCGATCACGAACGGTCAGCCGTCGGTCTTCTTCTCGCTCGAGATGGGCAAGAGCGAGATCGCGATGCGTCTGCTCAGCGCCGAGGCATCCGTGCCGCTGCAGATGATGCGAAAGGGCACCGTCGACTCGCGCGACTGGACCACGATCGCGGCGACCCGCGGCCGCATCAACGACGCCCCGCTCTACATCGACGACTCCCCCAACATGACGCTCGTCGAGATCCGCGCGAAGTGCCGCCGTCTCAAGCAGAAGGTCGGGCTGAAGATGGTCGTCATCGACTACCTCCAGCTCATGACGAGCGGCAAGCGGGTCGAGAGCCGCCAGCAGGAGGTGTCGGAGTTCTCGCGTGCACTGAAGCTCCTCGCGAAGGAGCTGCAGGTGCCCGTGATCGCGCTGTCGCAGCTGAACCGTGGCCCCGAGCAGCGCGCCGACAAGATGCCCGCCATCAGCGACCTGCGCGAGTCGGGCTCGATCGAGCAGGATGCCGACATGGTGATCCTGCTGCACCGCGAGAGCGCCTACGAGCGCGACAGCCCCCGCGCCGGCGAGGCCGACCTCATCGTGGCCAAGCACCGAAACGGCCCGACCCGCACGATCACCGTGGCCTTCCACGGGCACTTCTCGCGCTTCGCGGACATGGTGCAGGGGTAGTCGCGCCGAGCGGCGAGACGTACGCGCTCAGTCTCGCGGGCGATGCGGCGGGAGCGCTCGCGCTGCCGGCCTCGAGGCATCCACCACCCGGTGGATGCGCGCATCGGTCGGCTGAGGGCTGCCGACGAGCGCGCGAACGCGGCAGGCTCGGAGCATGGACATGAGAGCGCCCGCAACGGGCAGAAGGAACGGAGTGAGCACGGATGCCGCGGTCCAGGCATCGCACGAACAGCTCACGGGTCATGATCACGGGTGGATCGTGGAGTCGGCGCACTCCACATCAGAGGGTCGGGTTCTGTACGTGCGATGCGCCGAGTGCGGAGTCAGGCGGATCGACGTGCAGCAGTACCCGGACGCTCCGCCCGCGGCGCTCAGTATGGAGTTGCGCCAGCCTTCCGGCAGCGACGGACCTTGACGGCACGGCCGCACTCGAGGGTGCGGCCGC
>NZ_JBHURI010000098.1:0-13767 GCF_042673425.1 Agromyces sp. NPDC056965
CGTCGAAACCAACAGTGTTCCTTGCGTTGATGTCTGAAGTGGGGCGAGGTTTCTGCAAGATTAGGCGAGCTGACGCCCCTTGCCCATAGGCTGTGGGTGCGTCGTGCCTGCCAGCCTGGGTCAGGCCGTGCGGCGGCGCAGCGTGATCGAGCCGAGCACGATCGATCCGACGATCCACGCGACGATCACGAGGATCTTCGCCGTGATCCACGCGGCGCTCTCCGAATCGGCGGCGACGGCCTGCAGCGCGTCGATCGCGAAGCTCAGCGGCAGCCACTCGCTGATCACCTCGAGGGCTTCGGGCAGCTGGTCGCGCGGGATGAAGATGCCGCCGAGGAGGATCTGCGGGAACACGATGAGCGGCATGAACTGCACGACCTGGAACTCCGAGCGCGCGAACGCGCTCGCGAGCAGGCCGAGGGCGGTGCCGAGCAGCGCGTCGGCCACGGCGACGGCGAAGAGCAGCCAGATCGAGCCCTCGATCTCGAGCCCGCAGACCCACACGGCGAACGAGACGGCGATGGCCGTCTGGAACACGGCCAGCAGGCCGAAGGCGAGGGCGTAGCCGAGGATGAAGTCGCCCTTGCCCATCGGCATCGAGAGGAGCCGTTCGAGCGTGCCGCTCCGGCGCTCCCTGAGCGTCGAGATGCTCGTGACGAGGAACATCACGATGAACGGGAACAGGGCGATCATGGCCGGGCCGATGTCGGTGAAGTAGTCGGTGTCGACGAAGATCCACGCGACGAGGCCGATGAGCAGGCTCGGCACCACGAGGAGGAGCGCGACGGTGCGGTGGTCGTGGCGGATCTGGCCGAGCACGCGCCCGGCGGTCGCGAAGGTGCGGGTGAGGTTCATCGCTGCGACTCCGTCTCGCTCGTGGGCCGCAGATCGGGCTCGCCGCGTTCGATGAGGCGCAGGAACGCCTGCTCCACGTCGTCGGTGCCGGTGATCTGGAGCACGCCCTGCACGGTGTCGTCGGCGAGCAGCGCGCCGTCGCGGAGGAGCAGCAGTCGGTCGCAGCGCTTGGCCTCGTCCATGACGTGACTCGAGATGAGGAGCGTCGTGCCGTCGTCGGCGAGGCTGCGGAACAGCGCCCAGAGTTCGACGCGCAGCACGGGGTCGAGTCCGACGGTGGGCTCGTCGAGCACGAGCACCTCGGGCTCGCCGAGCAGCGCCGCGGCGAGCGAGACCCGGCTGCGCTGGCCGCCCGAGAGCGAGCCGACGAGCCGGCCGGCGACCGAGCCGAGATCGGTGCGGTCGATGACGCGGTCGATGTCGGATGCCGGTGCGCCGATGATGCGGCGGAAGTAGGCGAGGTTCTGACGCACCGAGAGGTCGTCGTACACGCTGGCCTGCTGGGTGACGTAGCCCATGCGGGTGCGAAGGGCCCGGCTGCCCGCCGGCAGGCCCAGCACCTCGATCGTGCCCGACTTCACGATCTGCACGCCGACGATCGCTCGCATGAGGGTCGTCTTGCCGCTGCCGCTCGGGCCGAGCAGACCGATGATGCGGCCGCGCGGCACGGCGAGCGAGAGCCGGTCGATCACGGGCGTACCGCCGCGGACGACCGTCAGGTCCTGCACGATGACGGCCGCGCCGGGCGCTGCGCCGGACGCGGGACCGGCGGCATCCGTGTTATTCATCATGTGCCGAATCTTTCGCCGCCGCAGCTGCGCTGTCAAGCGATTCCGGACTCCCGGTCAGGTGCCATTGCACGGCCGGGCCGACCCGGCGCACGAGCTCATCGATGTCGGCCGAGGCGACCGGTTCGAACTCGAGCACGTACCGCACCATGATGACCCCCACGAGCTGCGAGGCCGCGAGTTCGGCCCTGAGCTCGGCGTCGTCGGCGTCGCCCAGCGCGGTGGCGATGCGCTGCATGATCTCGTGGCGGAGGAACTCGCGGAGCATGCGGGCGACGGGCCCCTGTCCGATCGCCGATCGGAGCGCCGCAACGGCGGCGGGTCGCACGGCGCCGGAGTCCCACGCCGTGAGCACGGCGCGCACCAGGCGGCCCCCGAGCTCGTCGATCGGGGCGGCGAGCGCCTCGCGCACGATCCGCTCGGGGCGCAGCGGCACCTCGACGACCTCGGCCACGAGCGCCTGCTTGCCGTCGAAGTAGTGGTGCACGAGCGCCGGGTCGACCTCGGCCCGACGCGCGATCGCCCGCATCGAGGCGGCCTCGTACCCGTGCTCGGCGAATTCGGCGGTCGCAGCGGCGAGGATGCGCGACCGCGTGTCGCCCGCGTTCGCTCCGCGGGGACGGCCGCGCCGACGGCGCTCCGAGTGCTCGGTCACAGCCTGAGCCTATTCCCGGAGAACGCCCTCCGGTTCCTCCGAGTCTCATGGGAAGCACAGCTCACGCCGAGGCTCGCTCGGTACACTGGATCCACACAGCAACCGTGCTCAGAGCGCTTAGGAGTCCGTGCCATGGAATGGCTCATCCCCGTCATCATCGTCGTCGCGCTCGTGGTGATCATCGGCATCTACCTCTGGGCAACGTACAACTCCCTCGTCACGCTGAACGTGCGCGTCGATGAGGCGTGGAGCGACATCACGGTGCAGCTGAAGCGCCGTGCCGACCTGATCCCGAACCTCATCGAGGCGGTCAAGGGCTACGCCGCGCACGAGAAGTCGGTGTTCGAGTCCGTCACGCAGGCGCGAGCCGAGACGCTGTCGGCTCAGGGCCCCGCAGAGGCCGGTGCCGCCGAGAACCACATGCAGCAGGCGCTGAAGTCGATCTTCGCCGTCGCCGAGGCGTACCCCCAGCTGCAGGCCAGCCAGAACTTCCTCCAGCTGCAGTCCGAGCTCGTCGACACCGAAGACAAGATCCAGGCCTCGCGCCGGTTCTACAACGGCGGCGTGCGCGAGCTCAACACGAAGATCAAGGTGTTCCCGAACACCCTGTTCGTGCGCAACCTGGGGTTCCACGAGCGCGACTTCTTCGAGGTCACGGAGCCGGCGGCGATCGCCGAGCCCCCGCGCGTGCAGTTCTAAGGGCCGGCGTTGTACCGCGCGATCGCGAAGAACAAGCGCAACACCGTCTTCATCGTCCTGTTCTTCCTCGCCATCATCGGCGGGTTGGGCTGGCTGGCGGCCTACATCTACCAAGACGTCACCATCGTGGTGGTGACGCTCGTGATCGCGACCGCCTACGCGCTGTTCCAGTACTTCACGGCCGACCGACAGGCGCTGTCGATGTCGGGCGCGGTCGAGCTGCACTCCAAGGCCGACCACCCGAGGCTCTGGCGCACGGTCGAGAACCTCTCGATCACGACCGGCACGCCGATGCCGCGCGTGTTCGTGATCTCCGACCCCGCGCCGAACGCCTTCGCCACCGGTCGTGACCCCGAGCACGCCGTCGTCGCCGCGACCACGGGCCTCCTCGAGATCATGGACGACGCCGAGCTCGAGGGCGTCATGGCGCATGAGCTCGGCCATGTGCGCAACTACGACATCCGCCTCTCGATGGTCGTGTTCGGCCTCGTCGTGGCGGTCGGATTCATCTCGGACATGCTCGTGCGCATGGCCTTCTTCGGCCGCGGCAACAACAACAGCAATCCGATCGTCATGATCTTCGGCCTCGTCGCGATGCTCATCGCACCGCTCGTCGCGAGCCTCGTGCAGCTCGCCGTGTCTCGGCAGCGCGAGTACCTCGCCGATGCCACCGGAGCGATGACGACCCGTCACCCCGACGCGCTCGCCCGAGCGCTCCTGAAGCTCGAGACCTACGGCCGGCCCATGAAGCGGCAGAACTCGTCGATGGCCCACCTCTGGATCGCCGACCCGCTGAAGCCCGGCGTCATGGACAAGCTCTTCGCCACCCACCCGCCGATCGCCGACCGCGTCAAGCGGCTCGAGGAGATGGGCGGCGCCTTCTAGGCGTTCGGCGCGTTCAGGCGCTCAGGCCGTGGCGCGGAGCTCGGCGGCGAGAGCGGGGGAGAGGTCGCCCCGCCCGGTCACGCTCACCTCGCCGAGCCCCTGCCAGGCGGCCGCACGCTGCAGCACCGGCACGAGCCGCGCTGCGGTCTCGGCCGGGGCACCGGGTTCGCTCCACGCCGACTGCACTCGGAGGATGCCGGCCTGCCGATCGCTCTTCAAATCGACCCGCCCGACGACGCGGTCGTCGATGAGCACGGGCAGCGAGTAGTACCCGAACTTGCGGTCGGGCTCGGGCGTGTAGATCTCGATGCGGTAGTGGAAGTCGAAGAGCCGCTCGGTGCGCGGCCGGAACCACACGACGGGGTCGAACGGCGAGAGCACCGCCGCCGTCTCGATGCGGCGCGGCCGCTTCGCATCGCGGTGCAGCCAAGCCGGTATCTGGCGCGACCCGGTCGTCCACCCGGGAACCTCGACCGGCAGCAGCACCCCGGCCTCTTCGAGTTCGGTGATCGCCTGCCGCACGGGCGCGCGCTTCATGCGCCAGTAGTCGGCGAGGTCGGCTTCGGTCGCGATGCCCTGAGCGGATGCAGCGAGCCCCACGAGCTCGCGCACGGCGTCGGCCTCGCTCGGGGCGGTGCCGAGCAGCTCGCCCGGCAGCGCCTGCTCGGGCAACGCGTAGACGCGCTCGAAGCGGCGCCGCTCGACGCACACGACGTCGCCGGTGCGGAACATCATCTCGAGCGTGCGCTTGACGTCGGACCAGCCCCACCACGGGCCGCGCCGTTCGTTGGCGTCGTGCTCGATCTCGCTCGCCCGCATGGGGCCGTTCGCGGCGAGCTCGGCCCGCAGCCACTCGGCCAGCGGCGCGTCTTGGGAGACCCACCCGCCCCAGTCGCTGCCGCTCGCCCGGAACGCCGCGCGGCGGAAGTCGAAGAGCGGCCAGAGCTCGCGCGGGATGAAGGCGGCCTGGTGCGCCCAGTACTCGACCATTCGCCCGCGGCGGCCCGTCGTGATGCGATCGAGTGCGGTTCGGTCGTAGGCCCCGACCCGGCTGAACGCGGGCAGGTAGTGACTGCGTTCGAACACGTTGACCGAGTCGATCTGCAGGAGGGCGAGCCGATCGATGACGCCGTTGACGGCGCGGGTGCCGGGCGCCTCGGGCAGCGGGCGCGAGAATCCCTGCGCGGCGAGCGCGATGCGGCGAGCGAGGGCGGGGCTGACGACGTCGACCATGATGCCTCGACGATAGCGGGGACGACCGACACCGACGCGCGACCAGGGCGCGCGGCATCCGCAAGCCCATGCCGCCCCGTTCATACGCCGCACCTAGACTGGAGCGATGACGGACTCCACGGGGCGGAAACGGGGCCGGTTGTCGCGGGGTGCGGCTGACACGCAGACTCCGGTGCAGCAGGCGGAGTCCGCTCCGCGCGAGGTCACCGACAGCATCCCCTTCGGGGTTCGGCTCGCCGCAGGCTGGTCGTGGCGACTGCTGCTCATCGGCGGCGTGCTCGCGGTCGTCGTCTTCCTGATCATCCAGCTGCGGCTGATCGTCATCCCGATCCTCGTCGCCGTGCTCATCGGTGCGCTGCTCGTGCCGTTCTCGGGCCTGCTGCAACGACACCGCTGGCCGAAGTGGCTCGCCGTCACCACGGCCATGCTCTCGGCGCTCATCGTCGTCGGCGGGCTGCTCACGCTCGGCATCACGCAGATCGTGCGCGGCTCCGACGAACTCGCCGCGCAATCGCTCGTGGCATGGGACCAGTTCCGCGAGTGGCTGCTCGAAGGTCCGTTCCACATCACCGAGTCCCAGCTGAACGACTGGGTCGATCAGATCATCCAGTCGGTGCAACAGGACACCGGCGTCCTCGTGAGCGGTGCGCTCTCGCTCAGCTCGAGCCTCGGGCACTTCCTGGCGGGCATGCTGCTCGCCCTCTTCGCGACGCTCTTCATCCTGATCGACGGCCGCGGCATCTGGAACTGGATCGTCGGCATCTTCCCGCGCCGCGGGCGCGCCGCCATCGACGGCGCAGGCCAGGCCGGATGGACGACGCTGCAGAACTTCGTGAAGGTGCAGATCCTCGTCGCGACGATCGACGCCATCGGCATCGGCCTCGGCGCGTTCTTCCTCGGGGTGCCGCTCGCGGTGCCGATCGCGATCCTCGTCTTCCTCGGCTCGTTCATCCCGATCGTCGGTGCGGTCGCCACGGGAGCCCTCGCCGTCTTCGTCGCGCTCGTCTACAACGGGCCGGTCATCGCCCTCATCATGCTCGGCATCGTGCTGCTCGTGCAGCAGGTCGAAGGCCACGTGCTGCAGCCGCTCATCATGGGCACCGCCGTCAAGGTGCACCCGCTCGGCGTCGTCGTCGCGGTCGCGACCGGTTCGCTGCTCGCAGGCATCCCCGGCGCGCTCTTCGCGGTGCCCGTCGCCGCGGTCGTGAACGTCATGATCCTCTCGGTCGCGAGCGGTGCCTGGAAGAACGACGCGGCCCCCCAGCCGCCGCCCCGTTCGGCGCTCTGGCGCACGGTGCCGCAACGCCCCGGCTACAAACGAGGAGAATGAACGAGTTGACGACCACGACCACGATCGCAGGACCGAGCCTCGCCGACTTCGAGCGCGCGCGAGGGGTGGTCTCCGCCGTCGCCCGGCAGACGCCGATGGAGTCGTCGCGGTTCCTCGCCGACCTGCTCGGCGTGCCCGTGCACCTCAAGTGCGAGAACCTGCAGCGCACCGGATCGTACAAGCTGCGCGGCGCCTACCACCGCATCGCGGCGCTGACCGAGTCGGAGCGCGCCCGCGGCGTCGTCGCGGCCTCGGCCGGCAACCACGCCCAGGGCGTCGCGTTCGCCGCGCGCGAGCTCGGCATCAGCGCCACGATCTTCATGCCCGTGGGCGTCGCGCTCCCGAAGCTCGAGGCGACCCGTGCCTACGGCGCGGAGGTCGTGCTCCGCGGCGACTCGGTCGGCGAGACGCTCGAAGCCGCTGCGGCGTACGCCGACGAGACCGGCGCGGTCATCATCCCGCCGTTCGACCACCCCGACGTGATCGCGGGGCAGGGCACGCTCGGACTCGAGATCCTCGAGCAGGCCCCCGACGTCGCCACGATCGTGGTCCCCATCGGCGGGGGCGGTCTCGCCGCCGGCATCGCGAGCGCCGCGAAGCAGCGCGCCGCGCAGCTCGGGCGCACGATCCGCATCGTCGGCGTGCAGGCCGAGAACGCCGCGCCCTACGTGGCCTCGCTCGCAGCGGGCTCGCCGCAGCGGGTGCCGGTCGTGCCGACGATCGCCGACGGCATCGCCGTCTACCGACCGGGCGAGTTGAACTTCGAGATCATCCGCGAGGCGATCGACGAGATCGTCACCGTCTCCGAAGACGACATCGCGCGGGCGCTCCTGGTGCTGCTCGAGCGGGCGAAGCTCGTCGTCGAGCCGGCCGGCGCGGTCTCGGTCGCCGCGATCATGACCGGCCAGATCACCTCCGACGGCCCCGTCGTCGCGATGCTCTCGGGCGGCAACATCGACCCGCTGCTCATGCAGCGCGTGATCGCACACGGGCTCGCGGCATCCGATCGCTATCTCACGCTCGGAATCGGTCTGCCCGACCGCCCAGGCCAGCTCGCCCGCATCGCGGAACTGCTCGCCGAGTCCAACGCCAACGTGATCGAGGTGCTGCACACGCGGCACGGATCGGGCCTGCAGATCTCGGAGGTCGAGCTCAAGCTCTCGGTCGAGACCCGTGGCCCCGAGCACCGGGCCGAGGTCGTCGAGGTGCTGCGGCGCGCCGGGTACGAACCGGTCGTCTACAACGAGTGACGACGGCTCGGCAGGGCGGCGCGAAGGCGAACGGGCCTCCCGGCCGCGCCGAACGCGAACGCGTACGGCCTACTGGCCGCCCCAGGTCTCGACGCTCGTGACCTCGACGGCGATCTCGCGGCCGTTCGGCGCGGTGTAGCTGGTCTTCTCGCCGACCTTCAGGCCGAGGATCGCGGCGCCGAGCGGGCTCTGCGTGCTCCAGACGTCGAGCTCGGAGTCTCCGGCGATCTCGCGGCTGCCGATGAGGAACGTCTCCTCATCGCCCGCGATGATCGCGGTGATGACGGTGCCGGCCTCGACGACGCCCGACGACTGCGGCGCGTCGCCGACCTCGGCGGTGCGGAGCAGCTCCTTCAGCTGACGGATGCGGGCCTCCATCTTGCCCTGCTCGTCCTTCGCCGCGTGGTAGCCGCCGTTCTCCTTGAGGTCGCCCTCCTCGCGCGCGGCCTCGATGCGCTTGGCGATCTCTTCGCGGCCGTGGGTGGAGAGGTGCTCGAGTTCCGCTGCCAGGCGGTCGTAGGCCTCCTGGGTGAGCCAGGTGGCGGTGACGTCCTGCGCCATGATGCACACTCCCGTGTATGAGGACCCGTGCGACGGGTACTCACTCTGTTCGTTCAGTCGACTTCACGCCGTATAGACGTGTCGCCCCGACGGATGTCGGAGCGAATGCCCCATGTTAGGTGAGCCAGCAGCCGTAAATCAAACCGGTGTTCGCCTCCTGGGCGACCCGCACGGTCTCGGTGAGGCTGCGCAGGTGCCGATCGGACGCCGGAACCTCGATGATCTTCCAGCCCACGACCGTGAAGTCCTCGTTGAAGGCCTGCACGGCGCACGCGGTCTCGTTGCCGGGCGGGACCGACAGGGTCCAGGTGACCTCCACGGCGCGGTTCTCGTTCATCAGCCGGTGTCCGGTGTCCGTGACCTCGATCTGCGGCTTCTGGCCGTCGAGGCCGGCCCAGACCACCCACGCGACGAGCACGATCGCGAACGCGATGGCGCCCCCGATGAGCAGCATCCGATCGCGAGCGCGGTGCGAGCGGGTACGCCCGTATCGCGCGTCGAGCACGTCCTTCGTCGGCGCTGAGTCTGCGGGCGCTGTGCTCGGCGGCGCTTCGTTCCGGTGCGCGGTCACCGCAGGCTCCTTCGAGGTCGATCGTCTAGGCTTGGATTCAAGCCTAACGCGCCCGGCGCAGGCCGAAGCTCGCCAGTGCCAGCTGATCCAGTGCACGCGTGAAAGAGAGTCCGATGCTCGTCGTTCCAGCCCTGACCTTCCTGGCGGAAGACGAGGAGTTCGACCCCAACACGGTGACGCCCGGCATCTGGGGCTTCGTCATCACGTTCCTCATCATGGTCGTGGTGCTCCTGCTGGTGCTCGACATGGTGCGCCGCATCCGTCGCACGAACTACCGCATCGAGGTGCGCGAGCAGCTCGAGGCCGAGGCGCGCGACGCCGAGATCGCCGAGGCCGACGGCCAGGTGACGGATGCCTCGGGCACCCTGCCGCCCGCCGAACCCGGGTCGACCGACGACGGGCCCGACGAGGCATCCGCTCGCTGACGAGCGCTCGCCGACCGTCGGCAGGCGCCGAGCCGGCCTGCCGGCTCAGCCCACGTGGTAGACGGGCGCGATCGCGATGAGCAGCGTCGCCGTCCAGTGGCACATGAACGCGAGCACCGTGCAGGTGTGGAAGATCTCGTGGAACCCGAAGACCCCGGGCCACGGGTTCGGCTTCTTGAGCCCGTAGACGATGGCGCCGCCCGTGTAGAGCAGCCCGCCGACGATCACGAGCACCATCATCGCGGCGTTCGCGGCCAGCAGGTCGCCGAGGTACATGACGGCCGCCCAACCGAGCAGCAGGTAGAGCGCGACGTAGAGCCAGCGCGGCGCGCCGATCCAGAACACGCGGAAGCCGATGCCCGCGAGCGCCCCGGCCCAGACGACGCCGAGCAGCAGCCAGCCCTTGTCGGGCGGCAGGGCGAGCACGGCGAGCGGCGTGTAGGTGCCCGCGATCAGCAGGAAGATGTTGGCGTGGTCGATGCGCTTCAGGACGAGCTTCGTCTTCGGCTTCCAGTTGAAGCGGTGGTAGAGCGCCGAGTTGCCGAAGAGCAGCATCGAGGAGAGCACGAAGACCGCCGACGCCCACTTCGCCGGTGCGCCCTCCGCGAGCACGATGAGCACGATGCCCGCCGCGATCGTCACCGGGAAGGTGCCGGCGTGGATCCAGCCGCGCCACGTGGGCTTGACCTCTTCGGGGTGCGCGAGCGAATCGTCGAGCAGGGGGATGTTCGGCAGGTCGGGGCCGTGCTCGCTCCGCGAGACCGCGAGGTCGCCGGGGTCCTCCGCCGCGACGGGGCGGGAGAGTTCGTCCACTGCATCGTGTGATGCGCGCCGGCGCTTCGAGGTCATGCTCACAGCGTAGGACCTCGCCGGTCACGACCGGCTGTGAGTGTCGGATGCGTCGGAGGGGTAGCGTAGTCCCGTGCAGACGAGCGATCAGCCCCTCGGTCGCGGCCTCCTCTACCGCCTCTATCAGAACCGGCTCCGGCGCGGACTCGATCCCGAGGCCATGCCGCGCCACGTTGCGATGATCATCGACGGCAACCGTCGATGGGCGAAGCAGCTCGGCTACGACACCGCGGCCCACGGCCACCGTGCCGGTGCGGCGAAGATGCGCGAGTTCCTCGAGTGGTGCGACGACGCCGGCATCAAGACGGTCACGCTCTACCTGCTCTCGAGCGACAATCTCGGCAACCGACCCTCGGCGGAGCTGGCCGACCTCATCGAGATCATCGCCGAGCTCGCCGAGGAGCTCTCGCACTACCGCGACTGGCGCGTGCAGCACGTCGGTTCGGATGCCGGTCTTCCCGAGCCCCTCGTCGCGGCGCTCGACGCGGCGGAGCACCGCACCGCCGACAAGCACGGCCTGCACGTCAACCTCGCGGTCGGCTACGGCGGCCGCAAGGAGATCACCGATGCGATGCGCTCGATCGTCGCCGAGCATCACGCGGAGGGGCGCAGCCTCGACGACCTCGCCGAACGGCTGACGCCCGACCTCATCGGCCAGCACCTCTACACGGGCGGCCAGCCCGACCCCGACCTCGTCATCCGCACCTCGGGCGAGCAGCGGCTCAGCGACTTCATGCTCTGGCAGTCGGCGCACAGCGAGTTCTACTTCGTCGAGGCCCTCGGCCCCGACCTCCGCAAGGTCGACTTCCTGCGGGCCCTCCGCGACTACACGAAGCGTCATCGCCGATTCGGCGGATGACTCGCGACATCCTCGTCTGCGAGACTATGCGCGCCGAACATCTCCGCCTCGATGAAGGGGGCACCTCCACGTGACCATCGACGATTTCACCGCCGGATTCACCCAGGAACCCGGATACCTCGACTACGCGCGGGTCGGGCCGCTCTCGACGGCCGCCGCCGAGGAGTCGCTCGTCTTCACCCAGGTGCTGCAGCGCGCCCGTCACGGCAGCCTCGACGAGATCCGCGAGCAAGACGGCCGGGTTCGGGCGGCGGCCTCGGCGGTCACCGGATTCCCGGCCGACCAGATCGTCTTCCAGCCCAACACGACGAGCGGCATCATGCACGCGATGTTCGGTCTGACCGGTGGGGTGCTCCTCTCGGCAGAGGAGTTCCCGAGCCTGCCGATCGCGGCGGTGCGCGCCCAGGAGGCGCTGCACACCGTGCAACCCGTGTGGCTCGAGACCGACCACGGCAAGGTGACCCCCGGCCAGATCCGCGAGCAGCTCGAGTCGAACGTGGCCGCCGTCGCGGTGAGCCTCGTCGACTCGCGTTCGGGATACCTCTGCGACATCGAGGGCATCCGACAGGTCATCGGCGATCGCCTGCTGATCGTCGACGCCATTCAGGGCTTCGGCGTCGTCGACGCGCCGTGGGAGGCCGCCGACGTCGTGCTGACCGGTGGGCACAAGTGGTGCCGCGCGGGCTGGGGCACGGGGTTCATGGCCCTGTCGCCGCGTGCGCTCGACCAGCTCACGCCGGTGTTCTCGGGCTTCTCCGGCACCGAAGAGGCCGAGCCGTGGGGTGAGGTGCCGCCGCCCGCGCCCGATGCGCGCGCCTTCCGGGTGTCGAACCCCGACCCGCTCGCCGAGGCCAGGTTCGCGGCGAGCCTCGAGGAGATCGCCGGCGTCGGCGTCGGCGCGATCAACTCCGCGATGGCCGAGCGGGTCAGCCAGACCATCGAGCTCGCCGACGAGTTCGCGATCGCCGTCGTGTCCTCGCGCGACGAGCGCGAGCGAGCGGGCATCGTCGTGCTCGAACCCCCGACCGAGCAGGTGACCCTGCTCACGGCGTCGCTGCACAACCACGGCGTCACGGCGACCATGCGGCAGGGGAAGATCCGGTTGTCGGTGCACGCCGCGACCTCCGACGAGACGCTCGAGATGCTGCGCGCGGCGTTCGTCTCGTACGGCACCGCGGCGTCGTACTGAGCGGGCAGCTGAGGGCCGCGGCATCCGCTCGCAGGTGAACGGCATGTGTCGCCCCGCGTGTCGGTCAGGCCGATTCGACGGCACCGTCGTAGCGTCTGTGGCATCGGACAAGTCGTCCGATCGAGTCGGCTCGTGAACCGCTCGTGGGAGGATCACCGCCGACGCGGAATGCCGAGCTGAAGCTCGGGGCGGGAGCTGGCGTGTCACTCTCTACCTCCAAGTCGACCGATCTCGCGGCGGGTGCCGCAGCAGCACAGCAGGAGCGCACGTACGTGCTCGACACCTCGGTGCTGCTCTCCGATCCCAAGGCCCTGTTCCGCTTCGACGAGCATGCGGTCGTGCTGCCCGTCGTCGTGATCACGGAGCTCGAGGCGAAACGGAACGACCCCGAGATCGGCTACTTCGCCCGTCAGGCACTGCGCATCCTCGATGAGCTGCGCGTCGAGCACGAACGCCTCGACTTCCCGATCACCGTCGGCGACGGCGGGTCGCTCCGCGTCGAGCTGAACCACAGCGACCAGAGCGTGCTGCCGTCGGGGCTTCGGCTCTCCGACAACGACTCCCGCATCCTCGCGTGCGCGCTGAACCTCGCCAACGACGGACTCGCCGTCACCGTCGTCTCGAAGGATCTGCCGCTCCGCGTGAAGGCAGCGTCCATCGGCCTCGACGCCGCGGAGTACCGGCACGAGCTCGCGATCGACTCGGGCTGGAACGGCATGGCGGAGCTCGACCTCGGCTCCAACGACATGGCCAAGCTCTACGAGCACGAGCACCTCACGGTGTGCACCGACCTGGAGCAGCCGATCAACACCGGGCTCGTCATCCACTCCGATCGCGGTTCGGCGCTCGGCCGGGTCGTGGGGGAGCGGGAGGTCCGGCTCGTCCGCGGCGACCGCGAGGTCTTCGGCCTGCACGGGCGTTCGGCCGAGCAGCGGCTCGCGATCGACCTGCTGCTCGACCCCGAGATCGGCATCCTCTCGCTCGGCGGTCGGGCCGGCACCGGCAAGTCGGCCCTCGCCCTGTGCGCGGGCCTCGAGGCGGTACTCGAGCGGCAGCAGCACAAGAAGATCATGGTGTTCCGCCCGCTCTACGCGGTCGGCGGCCAGGAGCTCGGCTACCTGCCGGGCGACCAGGGCGAGAAGATGAACCCCTGGGGTCAGGCCGTGTTCGACACGCTCGGCTCGGTGGTCTCCGACAACGTGCTCGAAGAGGTGATCGAACGCGGCATCCTCGAGGTGCTGCCGCTCACGCACATCCGCGGGCGCTCGCTGCACGACGCGTTCGTGATCGTCGACGAGGCGCAGTCGCTCGAGCGGAACGTGCTGCTCACGGTGCTCTCGCGCATCGGGCAGAACTCGCGCGTCGTGCTCACCCACGACGTCGCCCAGCGCGACAACCTGCGGGTCGGCCGCCACGACGGCGTCGCGAGCGTGATCGAGACGCTGAAGGGGCATCCGCTCTTCGCCCACATCACGCTCACCCGCTCGGAACGCTCGGCGATCGCGGCGCTCGTCGCCGAGATGCTCGACGGGCACGAGCTGGCCTGAGCGACGTCGACGAACGTCACGACGCCGGCCCCGGGGCGCGGGGCCGCGGCGATCGGGGTATTAAACGGCCT
>NZ_JBHURI010000099.1:0-12858 GCF_042673425.1 Agromyces sp. NPDC056965
GGGATGCCGCGGCATCCCCTCACCCCTTTGTGGTCAGTGGGGGAGGAGCTGTCTGACGCTCGCGAAGTAGGCCTCGTCGTCGAAGTCGGGGAAGATCTGCCGCTGGATCATGAAGCCCTGCCCGAGCGCCAGCATGATCGGCACGAGCCGGGCGATCGTGGCGTCGATGTCGTCGCCGGCGTGTTCGGGGTGCGCCTCGAACCACGGCCGGACGGATGCGCCGAACGCCTCCGGTACGAAGGCGAGCGGAGCCCCGATGCTCTCGAGGATCGCGGGGTCGGCGGCGGCGTCGGCCCAGAGCTGTACGAGCAGCCGGGTGTCGAAGGAGTCGCGCATGCCACGGAGGATCGTGGTGACGACCTCGCCGGGGGTGAGCAGGCGGCCGTCGGTCTGCTGCGCCTCGACCTCGAGGCGTCGACTCTGCAGGGTGCGAGCCGCGACGGCGGCGAACAGCTCCTTCTTGCCGGCGAAGTGGCCGTAGATGGCGCCTGCCGACAGGCCGGTCTCCGCGATGACATCGGCCATCGAGGTGCCCTGGAACCCCTTCACCGAGAAGGCGCGGAGGGCGGCGTCGATGATCTCGTCGCGGCGGGCCTCGCGGTACGCGGCGGTGACCTTCGGCATGCTCGGCTTCTCCGTCGATGAGCGGGTGATCGTTCTTGACAAGCCTAGACGGCACGCTCAGAATTATAAAGAACGAACATTCGTTTTTCTTCGGAGGAGATCATGGCCAGCCACCCGGATGCCGTCAGCCGGCACACCCCCATCGGTCGCGTCATCGGCATCGCGCTCGCGCTCGCCGCGGTGGTCGCGGTCATCGTGCTCGCGTTCTCGTGGCCATCGGTGACGGCCGATGCGAAGAACCTGCCGATCGCGATCTCGGGCCACGCCGAGGCGATCTCGGCGGTCGAGGACACGGTCGACGAGCAGTCGCCAGGCGCCATCCGGTTCGACGCGGTCGACGATCGGGAGGCCGCCGTCGCCGCGATCGAATCCCGTGAGGTGTACGGCGCCATCGTGCTCGGGGCCGAACCCGAGGTGCTCACCTCCTCGGCGTCGAGCCTCGTGGTCGCCCAGCTGCTCACCGGCATCGCGAGCGGGCTCGAAGAGGGGGTCAACGCCCAGGCCGCAGCTGCCGCGGCCGCCGCCGGCGCCCCCACGGCTCCGCCGCACATCGAGGTCGTCGTCACCGACGTGGTGCCGCTCGCCGACACCGACCCGCGGGGCACCGGGCTCACCGCCGCGCTCTTCCCGCTCGTGCTCGGCGGCATGCTCGGCGGCATCGCGATCTCGGTCGCCGTCATCGGCGCGATGCGTCGGGTGTTCGCGGTGCTGCTCTACTCGGCCGCGGGCGGGCTCGTGCTCGCCGGCATCCTGCAGGGCTGGTTCGGGGCGCTGCAGGGCGACTACGTGCTGAACGCCGCGGCCATCGCGCTCGCGCTCGCGGCGATCGCCGCACCGATCACCGGGTTCGTGGCGCTCATCGGCCGGGCCGGCATCGCCGTCGGCCCGGTGGTCATGCTGCTGTTCGCCAACCCGATCTCGGGCGCCGCGGTACCGAAGGAGTTCTATCCGGCACCCTGGGGCGACATCGGCCAGTGGTTCCCGCCGGGGGCGGCGGCGACGCTCGTGCGCGAGCTCTCGTACTTCCCGTCGGCCGACATGACCTTCCCGTGGCTCGTGCTCGGGGCGTGGGCCGTCGGCGGACTGCTGCTCTCCGTCATCGGCCACTTCCGCACCGCGGGCGGCGCGGAGTCCGACGCCGAGGCGGCCGTCGCGGTCTGAGCCGCGGGCGGGGAGGGCGGCCCGGCTCGGGCCGGGTCGCCGCGGGTCAGCCCGCGAGCTCCTTGCGACCGTTGATGATGCCGCTCACCGCCGCGACGACCGCGAAGACGACGGCGACGATGGGCTGGCCGAGGGTCCACCATCCGATCGCGGCGGCCGAGAAGACGGCGATCTCCACGATCGCCTTGCCGAACGCGTCGACGCGGAAGACCGCCTTCGGCGACACGAACAGCGCCCACGCGAGGATCGCGAGCAGCGGCGCACCGATGCCGATGGCGACGCCCGGCCACGGCAGCGGGAAGGCCAGGAAACCCCAGACGCCGAGCGAGACGAACGCGAAGAGTTCGAGGAAGAACCGCAGGATGTCGTTCGGCCCGATCTTCGGCTGCTGCTCGTGCTGTTGTGCGTCGCTCACAACCCTCGAGTCTACCCGCGACCTCAGCGGAAGATGATCGTGCGGACGCCGTCGAGGAGCACCCGGCGCTCGGCGAACCACTTGACCGCCTGGCTGAGGGTGCGGCTCTCCTCGTCCTGACCGATCGCGACGAGTTCGCCCGGGCTGCGCGAGTGATCGACGCGCACGACGTTCTGCTCGATGATCGGCCCCTCGTCGAGGTCGCTCGTCACGAAGTGCGCGGTCGCGCCGATGAGCTTCACGCCGCGCGAGTGCGCCTGCCGGTACGGATTCGCGCCCTTGAAGCCGGGCAGGAAGGAGTGGTGGATGTTGATGCAGCGGCCCTCGAGGGCCGCGCAGAGCTCGGGGGAGAGGATCTGCATGTACCGGGCAAGCACGACGAGCTCGATGTCGTGCTCGTCGACGGCGTCGAGCACTCGGCGTTCGAAGGCGGCCTTCGACGCGGTATCGGTCACCGCGAGGGCTTCGAACGGCACGCCGTAGAAGTCGACGAGGTCGCGCAGCGTGCCGTGGTTCGAGAGCACGAGCGGGATCTCGACGGTCAGCTGCCCGGCGCGCTGGCGGAAGAGCAGGTCGTTGACGCAGTGGCCGGCGGTCGAGGCGAGTACGAGCGTGCGCAGCGGTCGGCCGACCTCGTCGAGGTGCCACTGCATGTTCCACCGCTCGGTGACCGGTGCGAGCGCCGCCTCGAACTCGTCTCGGCCGGCCGAGGACTCGACCTGCAGGCGCATGAAGAAGTTGCCGGTGTCGACGCTCGCGAACTGCTGGCTCTCGGTGATGTTGCCGCGTGCCGCCACGATCGCTCCGCTGATCGCGTGCACGATGCCGGGGCCGTCGGTGCAGCTGAGCGTGACGACCCAGTGGTGGAGGTGTTCGGGGGCGGCGCCTGGGACGTGCTCGGTCATCCCGCCAGACTAGCGGGGTCGGGCGCAGGGGCGGTCGCGGGCCCGGGAAGGAGCTCGAGGCCCGCATCGGGGGTGCTGTCGAGCGCAGGAGCGCTGTTCGCCCACCAACTGCGTTCGGCGGGTGCGGAGGGCCCATTTCGGCCGTCGACCGTGTAGCGAACGGTGATTTCGAGATCGCGCGGGATTCGGAACAGGCCGTAGAAATCGCGGTCGCCGCGGCCGTCGAGCACGACCTCGTCGAGCTCGACACCGTCGACGAGCACCTGCACAGTCGCGTCGGGCGCACCATGGAACGAGATCCGCCAGATCTGCGATCCGATGCCCTCGAGCATCAGCTCAGGGCTCGTGAGCGTGACCTCGACGGGAGAGCTCGCTGCCGAGCGGTTGCCGGCACGGTCGACTTGCTCGACCGAGAGCAGGTGGGTGCCTGCGGGGAGGCCCGAGTACACGAGGGTCCAATCGCCGGACTCGTCCGCCACGGCGTCGGGCGCCGTCTCGTCGGATGCCACGGCCGCCGCCGCGGGCGACTGCACCGAGACGAAGATGCTCGCGCCGGGCTCGGCCGTTCCCGACAGGAGGGGGTCGACGAGACCGCCGGATGTGTCGGCCGGCATCACCACGGGGGGCAGCGCCTCGGTGTCGACGGGTTCCGGCTCGGGCTCGGGCTCGGGATCGGGCTTCGGGGCCGGAGGCGTCGGGGCCGGAGCAGGGCTCGGCGCGGCGACGGGAACCTCGGGCTCGGCCGACTCCTCCACGGAATCGGGGGCAGGCTCGACCACGGGGATCGGGGGCCCAGGATCGGGCTGGGTCGTCGTCGGCGACTCATCGGTCGACTTCGCAGCCTCGGACTCGGGCGGCGCGGCAGCGACGACGGCCTGCGGTGCGGGTTCCGCGGGATTCACGATGCCCGGCACGACGATCACGGCGGCGACGGCTGCGGCCGCGACGAGCGCTCCGGCTCCGACGCCGATCACGAGGCCGGAGCCGCCGAGGGCGCCGAGCCCGGTCGCGGAGGCGGCGCCCCCGGCAGCGCCTGCGCCGCCTGCGCCTGCTCCAGCGGTGGAGCTCGCCCCCGCGGTCGAACCGGCAGCGCTCGAGGTGCCGGCGGTGTGGCCGATGATGACGGCGGGCATCGCGGCGGCACCCATCGCGACCTCGGCGACCGGCGCACCCTGCGAGAGCCAGGCCGAGTACGCCGTCGCGCCGCCGATTCCGGCGGTGAGCGGCAGCAGCACGAGTGCGAGCCGTGAGCCGACCTCGCGCGCCTCGGCGGCGACGATCGTACAGCGGGCGCAGTCGTCGAGGTGTGCTTCGAGGCGTGTGGTCTCACGGGCCCGGAGCTTGCCCCGGGTGTACGTGCCGAGCCGGTCGATGCTCCACTGGCACTCGGGCGCATTGGCGGGGTTGCGCAGGTGCACGCGGATCCACGACTGGCGAAGGCCCTCGCGTGCACGGTAGGCGAGCGCCGCCGTGCTGTTTGCGCTCATGCCGAGGAGCGGTGCTATCTGCTGCGGGGTCATGTTCTCGACCTCGGAGTACCAGAGCACCTCCTGCCACCGGGTCGGCAGGGCGCGGAAGGCCTGCGCGGTGGCGCTGCGATCGAGTGCATCGAGGGTGGCGGACTCGCTCGTCGCGGGGTCCTCGAACGACTCGAGCGTCTCGAGCGTCGTCTCGTGCCGTGCGCGGCCCCAGCCGGCCGCGGTGTTGCGGATCGTCGTGAAGAGGTAGGGGCGGAAGGCGCCCGTGGGTCCGCCGCCGGCGAGGATCGCGCTGTAGATCTTCGTGAACGACTCGGCCACGAGGTCGTCGGGGTCCAGCGAGCTGTACGACCGCGCGACGGTGCGCGCCGAGGCGGCGTGTCGTTCCCACAGTTCGGCGTACGCCGAGCCGTCGCCCTTTCGCGTGCGCTCGATGAGCGCGGCGTCGGCCGATCGGTCGGTGCGCAGCGGCGGCACGACGGCTCCTTCGGGTAACAGGTGGACGAGCAGGTCGGGAACGGGCCCACCGAAGAGACGCGCCGAGGGGGCGATCATGACGCGGGAGATTCGGGTGCCCCTATTCCAGCAGAAATCCCTGAGAAACGGGTGCGGAAAAGATTCTCCGGATGTCGCGTCATAAATGCGCCGTACCGACGTCTCTCAGGTGGAAGGCACCCAACCGCCTTCCGAACAACCGCCGTCTCAGGCGACCCGAACCCCCGAGACGGATGCCGGCCCAGCCGGCGAATGAGTGGAGTGCGTCGGGGGAAACGATGCGCTCCACTCGAACGGGCGAGGGTCTCGGAGGCGAAGGGGAACACGCCTCCGGGCCCCGTCTCGGCTCCGCACCCCAAGGCGCGCGACGTGAACGGGCGCGCGCGGCGCGGATCAGGCCAGGCGCGCGCCGGCACCCCAGACGGCCTGCACACCGAGATCGGCGTCGAGGAGCACCGCGTCCGCCGCGAACCCGGCGTCGAGTCGGCCGAGATCGCCGGCTCGGCCGATGGCGGCGGCGGGCGTCACGGTGAGCGCGCCGACCGCCTCGTCGAGCGGGATGCCGCAGTCGAGGACCGCGCGGCGGAGCGCGTCGTCCTGCGTGAGCGTCGAACCGGCGATGGATCCGCCCTCGCGCAGGCGCGCGACGCCGTCGGTGACGACGACCTCGAGCGATCCCAGCACGTAGACGCCGTCGGCGGACCCCGTCGCCGCCATCGCGTCGGTGATGAGTGCGACGCGGCCCGGTGCGCCGGCGAAGGCGAGCTTGACGACATCGGGGTGCACGTGCACGCCGTCGTTGATGATCTCGAGGGTGACGTGATCGGCGTGCATCGCCGCCACCACGGGGCCGGGCGCACGGTGGTGGATGCCGCGCATGCCGTTGAACGCATGCGTGAGGATCGTGGCGCCGGCGTCGAAGGCCGCGAGCGCGGTCTCGAAGTCGGCTCCCGTATGACCGACGGCCACCCGTACGTCGGCGGCGACGAACCGTGCGATCGCCTCGAGCGCGCCGTCATGCTCGGGGGCGATCGTGATCTGCCGCAGCGTGCCGGCCGCGGCATCGAGCAGCAGGTCGACGGATGCCTCGTCGGCACCGCGCAGCAGGCCGGGGTCGTGCGCTCCGCGGAACTCGGTGTCGAGAAACGGGCCCTCGAGATGAGCGCCGAGCACACGCGGATCGCGTTCGGCGAACCGGGCGATCGTCGCGAGATCGTGCGCCAGCCGGTCGACCGACGAGGTCACGAGCGAGAGCACCGAACGCGTCGTGCCGTGGGCGTTGTGCACCGCGAGCACCTGCTCGATCGCCGCGTCGCCCTCGTCGGCGGCCGCGCCGCCGGCGCCGTGGCAGTGGATGTCGATGAATCCGGGGGTCAGGAAGCCCCCCGCGGCATCCGTCACCGTCGCCGACTCGATCGCGAGCCCGTGGAGCCAGCCGTCGCCGATGCCGCGCGCGGTCACCTGGTCGCCGTCGAACCGCACCCATGCGTCGGTGACGGTGTCGGCGCCGCTCACGAGGCGCGCGGAGTGGATGACGACGGGTGGGGTGCTCACCTAAGCAACGATAACGTCGTAGCCCGCGTCGGACAGCCGTTCGAGCTGCTCCTGCGTGGCTCCGGCGTCGGTGATGACGGTCGAGAACAGCCGCCGCGGCCCGATCGCCGCGAACGCCCGCTTGTCGATCTTCGACGAGTCGGCCACCAGCACCGCCTGCGTGGCGCGCGCCGCCATGAGCGCGTTGACCGCGGCCTCGCGTTCGTCGTGCGACGTCGGCCCGACGACGGGGTCGATGCCGTTGACGCCGATGAACGCGAGGTCGAGCGTGATGCTGCCGAGTACGGCGTCGGTGTAGGCGCCGACGAGTTCGTACGAGCGCGCGTGCACGACGCCCCCGGTCACGACGGTCTTGATCTGCGGGCGCATCGCGAGCTGCATGGCGATGTTGATCGCATTGGTGACGACGGTCAGGCTCGGGTCGGGCGCCGGCTCCATGATGTCGGCGCGGGACATGAGGGCGTCGGCGATCGCGGTCGACGTCGTGCCGCCGCAGAGCCCGATGACGGCGCCGCGCGGCACGAGCGCGCTCGCCGCATGGGCGATCGCCGCCTTCGCGTTCGGGTTCTGCTGGTTCTTGTACCGGATCGGCAGGTCGTAGGCGACCGAGTGCGCGACGGCCCCGCCGCGGGTGCGGGTCAGCAGCTGCTGACGGGCCAGGGCGTCGAGGTCGCGCCGCGCCGTCGCCGGTGACACCTCGAGGCGGTCGACGATCTGGTCGACGTCGACCTGACCGCCCTCGGCGAGGAGATCGAGGACGGCGCTCAACCGTTCGGCACGATTCATCCGTTGGGGTCCTTCCCGGCGAACAGGCGGAGGAGGCGGGCCGCCTCTGCTTCGATGGCGTCGCGCCCGGCGGCGAGGTACTTGCGCGAGTCTACGACCGTCGGATGCTCGTCGAGGAACCGACGGATCGCACCGGTGAACTGCGCATTCAGATGGGTCGAGACGTTGACCTTGACGAGCCCGGCGCGGATGCCCGCGACGATCGTCTCATCGGGCACGCCCGACGAACCGTGCAGCACGAGGGGAACGGGCACCGCAGCGCGGAGGCGGGCGATGAGCTCGAGATCGAGCGGCGCGACGCGCTCGGTCATCGCGTGCGACGATCCGACCGCGACGGCGAGGGCCTCGACACCGGTCTCGGCCACGAACTGCGCGGCCTCGGCTGGGTCGGTGCGAACGCCGGGGGCGTGTGCGCCGTCCTTCCCGCCGATCTCGCCGAGCTCGGCCTCGACGAGCACGCCGGTCGTCGAGGCATGCGCGACGACCCTGCGGGTCGTCTCGACGTTGTCGGCGAAGTCGAGCTTGGCGCCGTCGTACATGACCGAACCGAAGCCGTGGTCGATCGCGAGCAGCGCGAGCGCCGGGTCCTCTGCGTGGTCGAGGTGCACCGCGACGGCGGCGCTCGAGGCCTCGGCGACGGCGAGGGTGGCGCGGGCGATCGGTTCGAAGCCGCCGTGATAGCGGATCGCGTTCTCGGAGATCTGCAGGATGACGGGCAATCCGGTCGACTCCGCCGCGCGCACGAGGGCCTCGGCGGTCTCGAGATGCAGCACGTTGAACGCGCCGACGGCACGGCCGGCCGCGACGGCGTCGGTGAGGATGGTGCGAGTGGGAGTGAGGGTCATGCTGTCGCTTCCGGGTCGGAGGGTCCGGCGCTGCCGGTGCTGGTCGTGGTCACGACGACCTCGAGCTCGAGGGCGGCGTGCTCGGGCGAGAGGTCGCCCGCCAGGGGCATGAGCACCGCCGAGGCCGACCAGGCGGTCGCTCGGCGAGCGAGCCGGGCGCGTGCCTCGGCCGAGGCAGCGGTGTCGGCGGCGAGTTCCGGCGTCTCGGCGAGTGCCGCCGCGATCGCCGCCACCGCGGCATCGCCCGCGCCGGTCGCGTTGCCGTGCAGCCTGCGGGGCAGGCGCGCCCGGACCTCGCCCGGGGCATCCGACGACACGATCATGAGGCCCTCGGAGCCGAGCGAGGCGACGACGATGCCCGCGCCGAGGTCGAGGAGGGCACGGGCTCCGGCGGCGGGGTCGTCGAGGCCGGTCGCCGCACCGAGCTCCTCGGCGTTGGGCTTCAGCGCCGAGGCTCCGGCGCGCGCGGCCGCGAGCAGGCCGGGCCCGCTCGTGTCGACGATCACGGGTACGCCGGCATCGACGAGCGAGCCGACGAGCGAGGCGAGCTCGGCGGGACCGAATCCGTCGGGCAGGCTCCCGCAGATCGCGACGGCGTCGGCGCCGCGGCCGAGTTCGAGTGCGCTCGTCGCGAGGGCGTCGACGTCGTGCGGTGCGAGCGCGGCGCCGCGTTCGTTCAGCACGCTCGTCTCTCCGCTCGCCTCGTCGACGAGGGCGATGCTGCGCCTCGTCGCCCCGGTGACGGGGACCAGGCGATGCGGGATGCCGCTCGAGGCGAGTTCCGCCGCGAATTCGTCGCCGACCGCGCCTCCGACGGTCGTGAGCGCGAGCACGTCATGCCCCTCGGCGTGCAGCACGCGAGCGACGTTCAGCCCCTTGCCGCCGGCGCGCGCGGCGCCGGCGTCGACCCGGTGCGTCTCACCCGGCAGCAGGCGATCGACGTGCCACGTCAGGTCGAGTGCCGGGTTCGGCGTCACGGTGAGGATCACGCGGCACCGCCCTCACGTCGCGCGGCGGCGAGGTCGCGGGCCGCGAGCGCCGTGCCGAGGAGGCCTGCGTCGTCGCCGAGTTCGGCGTGCACGAGTGCCGGTCGGCGGTGGAAGCTGAGGAGAGCGTCGAGGCGCGCTCCGAGCGGGCCGAAGAGTGCGGGGCCGGCCTGGGCGAGCCCGCCGCCGATCACGACGGCCTCGGGCGCGAGGATCGCGACGAGTCTCGCGATCGCCTCCGCGAGCGCTTCGACGGCGTCGTCCCACACCCGGCGTGCGAGCGGGTCGCCCGCGGTGGCGGCATCGAGCACTTCGCGCGCCCCGCCGACCGGTGTGCCGGATGCGGCGGAGTACCGACGTGCGATCGCGCCGGCCGACGCGATCGTCTCGAGGCATCCGATCGCGCCGCAGGGGCAGCGCTCGCCGAGCGGGTCGGCGAGCGAATGGCCGATCTCGCCGGCGAACCCGCCGCCCGCGTACGGGCGGTCGCCGAGCACGAGTGCGCTCGCGATGCCCGTGCCGATCGCGAGCACGACGACGTCGCCGTAGCCGCGCGCCGCCCCGAGCCGGTGCTCGGCGTCGCCCGCGGCCCGCACGTCGTGACCGAAGGCCACGGGCAGGCCGAGGGCGGCTTCGGCGAGTGAGTGGATCGGGGCATCGCGCCAGCCGAGGTTCGAGGCGAACATGCCGACGCCGGCGCGCTCGTCGACCAAGCCCGGGACGCTGACCCCCGCGGCGACCGGAACGACGCCGGGCGCTGCGGCGAGATGCTCGCGGGCGAGTACCGCGAGCGAGGCCACGATCGTGCCGGCGGGGTCGGCGGAGTCGAGGGGCGTCGGCGTGCGGCGGAGGCCGAGCACCCGCCCCGACGCGTCGACGAGCGCCGACTTCGTGTCGGTGCCGCCGACATCGAAGGCGAGTACCGCGTCGCCCGGGCCGAGCCGGGTCGCGTCGGGAGAGGGGCGCTCGGTCATCACGCGTCGAGGATGACGGAGCGGGTGAGGTTGCGCGGCGCGTCGGGGTCGAGGCCCTTCGCGCGGGCACGGGCGAGGGCGACGCGCTGGGCGCGCACGAGCTCGGCCATCGGGTCGAGCGCGCCCGCCTCGAAGTGCGCACCGGTGACGGCGACGTCGCCCGCGAGGCCCTCGGGCGCTTCGCCGAACTGCCAGGTGACGCGGCCGGGCGCCGCGATCGCGATCGGGCCGTGGCGGTACTCCATCGAGGGGTACGACTCGGTCCACGACTGCGAGGCCTCGCGCATCTTCAGCGCCGCCTCGTGGGCGAGGCCGACCGACCAGCCGCGGCCGAGGAAGGTGTACTGCTCGGCGTCCGTCAGTTCAGGGGCGAGCTCTTCGGCCACCGCACACTCGGCGTCGGCGATCGCACCGCTCAGGTCTTCGCCGAGCGACGCGCGGAAGAGCGCGAGCGCGGTCGTCGCGAACCGGGTCTGCACGACCGACTGCTCGTCGGCGAACGGCAGGAGCACGGCGTCGTCGACGAGGCCGACGAGCGGCGAGGATGCATCGCCGATGACGCCGACGGTGCGCACGCGCCCGCGCAGGCCCTCGACGAGCTGGAGCACCTCAGTGGTCGTGCCGGAGCGGGTGAGGGCGACGACGGCGTCGTAGCCGCGATCGACGAAGGCCTCGGATGCCGCGAAGGCGTCGGTCACGCCGTGGCCGCCGGCCTCGCGGAGCCACGCGTACGACTGCGCGATGAACCAGGACGTGCCGCAGCCGACGACGGCGATGCGCGCACCGCTGGCCGGGAGCAGCGCCTGCTCGGCGCGGAGCGACTCGGCCTTCGCCCAGGTCTCGGGCTGCGAGGCGAGCTCGGCCGCCATGTGCGCGGCAGGGGTGTGTTCGGTGGTCGAATGCTCGGTCAAGACGGCTCCAGACGGGTGTTCGGCGGCCGGCGCACGAGATCGGCGCCGACATGACTACTCATGATTGCAGATGACTGCAATCCGTGTCCAACGATCAGTCGAACGATTGATTGGAGCACTTTCGTGGCACTGTCGAATTTGTGAGGGATCTGAACAAAATCTCATAACGAATCAGTTGCACGCCTTGACGGCCGATCCGGATTCGACATAGATTTCGTGCGTCGAGTGAACGAACATGATCGTTTGCACGGCGAAACGTTCAGGAAACAGCACTCCGGCAGAGTCGTCGGGTGCGAGTTCCCGAACACACGCACCGTCGCGCGAGGCTCCGTCCGGGCGTTGGTGCACCATCCACCACAGTGAGGAAGCATCCATGAAGAAGTCTCTGCGCCTCGGCACGGCCGTCGCGCTCGCCGCCACGGCGTCGCTCACGCTCGCATCCTGCGGCTTCGGCGGCGGTTCGAGTGAGGAAGCCGGTGGCAAGACCACGCTCGACCTGCTCGTGCCGAGCTACTCCGACAACACCCAGGGCCTCTGGGAAGACGTCATCGAGGGCTTCGAAGCCGAGAACACCGACATCGACGTCAAGCTCGAAGTGCAGTCGTGGGACAACCTCGAGACCGTCATCGCCACGAAGATCCAGGGTGGCGAGGCTCCCGACATCTACAACGGCGGCCCCTTCGCCGGCTTCGCCGCCGACGAGCTGCTCTACCCGGCCGAAGACGTCGTCTCGCCCGAGACGTTCAGCGACTTCCAGGACTCGTTCATCGCGAACGCCGAGGTCGACGGCACGGCCTACGCCCTGCCGCTCATCGCCTCGGCTCGCGCGCTGTTCGTGAACAACGCGCTGCTCGAGCAGGCCGGTGTCGCTGCGCCGCCCACCAACTGGGACGAACTGCTCGACGCCGCGACGAAGGTCTCGGCGCTCGGCGGCGGCATCGCCGGCTACGGCATGCCGCTCGGTTCCGAAGAGGCGCAGGCCGAAGCAGCCGTGTGGCTGTGGGGCGGCGGCGGCACGTTCGGCGACGCGACCGAGATCACCGTCGACGACCCGGCGAACCTGCCCGGCGCCGACCAGATCAAGAAGATGATCGACGCGGGCGCCACGCAGGCCGACCCGGGCTCGACCGACCGTTCGCCGCTCATGGACATCTTCATCCAGGGCAAGATCGGCATGCAGGTCGGCCTCCCGCCGACCGTCGGCCAGATCGAGGAGAACAACCCCGAGCTCGACTACTCGATCGTCCCGATCCCCACGAAGGACGGCAGCCCCATGACGGTCGGCGTCATGGACCAGCTCATGGCCTTCCAGAACGACGGCGACAAGCAGGAGGCGATCACCAAGTTCCTCGACTACTACTACACGGCCGACGTCTACGTGCCGTGGGTGCAGACCGAGGGCTTCCTGCCCGTCACCAAGTCGGGCGCAACCGAGCTCTCCTCCGAGGAGGCGCTCGCGCCGTTCCTCGAGGTGCTGCCCGACGCGCAGTTCTACCCGAGCACCAACCCCAAGTGGTCGGCGACGGATGCCGCGTTCAAGGCGCTGTTCGGACAGCTTCAGACGAAGCCCGCACAGGACGTCCTGACCGAGATCCAGGCGCAGGCCGACGCGGGCTGATCCCCGCTCGACCAGCAGTCCGCTTTCGCAACACCCCGGAGGGATCGGTGACCACCGAACCATGAGCACCACATCCGATGCGTCACCGATCCAGGCGGGGGCGGCC